>JAEZKI010000431.1 GCA_023415525.1 Bacillota bacterium
CTTTAAGTGCCTTTAATGTTGGGGGCAAACAATATGGTGTACCTGGCTGTTTCTCTAATGTCTTATTATTTTATAACAAAGATTTGTTTGATCAAGCGAAGATAGCGTATCCTACTCCAGATTGGACTTGGAAGGATGCCCAAGTAGCAGCAGAAGCCATTAGAGCCTTAGGTGATGACATTTATGGCATTTATGCCCCTGTTACTTATAATGAATTCTTTAAAGTAGCTGCGCAATATGGTGGTAGCCTCCTTAATGCAGATAAGACTCAGTTTACAGTAGATACAAAAGAGAACATAGAAGCAGCTAAAATGATGATTGATCGTATTACTGGCTCTAATGTACAACCTACAGAAGAACAAATGGGTGGCATGGGAGACTGGGACCTTTTCCAAAGTGGACGCTTAGGAATGATTCCAACAGGTATTTGGGCATTTGGAACTTTTACAGAGGGGTGTTCCTTTAACTGGGATGTTTGCGTAGAGCCTGGAGGAACTCAAAAAGCCACACACTTTTTCTCTAATGCCTACGTTATTAATGCAGATAGTGACAAGAAAGCTGCTGCTGCTACTTGGGTGAACTGGTTAGCCTCTAGCCCAATAGCTGCTAAGTTAAGAATTGATGCAGGGTGGGATTTACCAGCTATTAAAGATGAAGGTGTCTTAAAGACCTATCTTGAGATCACACCACCTACTAATAGACAAGCAGTATTTGATTCCCTTGATTATTTAGTGGTTCCTCCTATTATTGAGGAGTATAGTTTGATGTCTGATATTATTACCCAGCATTTAATGTCTGCAGCTATGGGGAGCATGACAGTAGAGGAGGCTCTTCATTCTACTCAAAAGGAATTGGAAGCCCAGATTAGTTTAAAGTAACTTTGTTTGAAAGAATGGAAGAGATAAGAAGTGCCATCGAGGAAAGAAAGGGATAATTCTACCTTAGGGTGGCACTTTCTTTAAATAAAGAGAAGGGAGGAAAGATGGTGAAAGGAAAAAAGACAAAGAATCAAACGGGAGAGGCAACCCTGTTTTTACTACCTAGTTTAATGGGTCTATTTATTTTTTGCTTAATGCCTATTGTGATTTCTATCTTGTTAAGTCTGACTGATTGGAATGGATTAGAAAAACTAACAACACAGGGATTTTTTGCAGCCCATTTTGTAGGTTTAGCCAATTATAGAGCTATTTTAGGGGGGCAGGAGTTTTATCGTGTACTGGGCAACACATGTTATTATATCCTCCTCTATATACCCCTAATGCTTATGGCATCTATTGGTATAGCTTGCCTTTTGAACAAGGGCTATAAAGGAACGACTTTTTATCGCGTGGTGTATTACATACCAGTACTGACTTCTTGGGTGGCAGGTGCCCTTATTTGGAAGTGGGTGTTGAGTCCTCAATATGGGGTACTTAATAACCTCTTGGCATTAGTGGGAATTACGGGCCCCACTTGGTTGCAAAGTGAGAAGTGGGCCATGCCATCTATTGTGCTTGCTTCTGTGTGGAAGGATATGGGCTTTTTTGGCTTAATTTTATTATCAGGGTTACAAGCCATTGATATCAGTTATTATGAAGCGGCAAAAGTAGATGGAGCCAGTAAGTGGAAGCAATTTATAAAGATTACACTTCCTTTATTAACACCCTCTCTCTTTTTTGTCTTAATTGTAGCACTCATTAACTCCTTTCAATTATTTCCACAGGTTATGATTATGACCAAAGATGCCGGACCTAATGGGGCAACACAGGTTATGGTAGAAAGAATATATAAATATGGTTTTAGATATTTTAAGATGGGTTATGCAGCAGCTTTCTCATGGCTATTATTTATTATTATTTTCATCTTGACCTCTATCCAATTAAGAATGCAGAAAGGATGGGTACATTATGATGAGTAAAAGATTAGGAAAGATTGCCTTTTATATAATAGCAACGGCTATTGCCTTTTTGGCACTTCTTCCCTTTTTGTGGATGCTTTCCACTTCTTTTAAAAGTAAGGGAGCTCTTATGAGGTTGCCCATTGAATGGATTCCAAGTGAGCCTACTCTGGCTGCTTATAAAAAGGTGTTTACTTTATTTCCATTTGCAAGAGCCATTATCAATAGTTTGTTTATTGCCGTAAGCTACACGTTAATAACAGTCTTTTCAGCTTCTATGGCGGCTTTTGCATTTGCTAAGCTGAAATTTCCTTTTGCAGATGGTTTATTTAAGTTATATTTAGCCTCTATGATGATTCCAACGCAAATTACATTGATCCCTCTTTTTGTCATTATGAATAAGTTATGTATGACGGAATCCTATGGCAGTGTTATTTTTCCTTCTTTATTTAGGGCTTTTGCTGTTTTCTTATTAGTACAAAGTATGAAAACCTTGCCTAATGATTTTATAGAGGCAGCTCAAATAGATGGGGCCTCTCTTTTTACTATTTATAGAAAGGTGATTTTACCCTTATGTGCACCCACTATAGGGACTTTATGTGTCACCACTTTTATGGACTCATGGAACGATTACTTATGGCCACTGGTTATGCTGACCAAAAAGAGTATGATGACATTACCACTAGCCCTTAATAACATAAATGGACAGTATAGTACAGAGTATAACGTATTAATGGCAGGTAGCTTAATTTCTATGATTCCTATTATTATTGTGTATATAGGGGCTCAGAAAAGCTTTAAACGAGGACTTATGGCAGGTGGAGTAAAAGGATAAAGGAGGAAGAGGATATGGAAAAGAATATGGAAAAAA
>JAEZKI010000444.1 GCA_023415525.1 Bacillota bacterium
GTATTATAAGGAGAAGTAGCATTTAAGATGCAAATAACAGAAAAAAGAATATAGGAAAGTCCTAATCCTAAAGTAAGCATATAGTTTACTTTGTTAAAAGGATGAAATGTTAAAAAGTTTTTAAACATAGAATGCATTCTCCTTAACTATGAGTTAAATGTTGTATAGTATTATAGTAATATATAGGTGTTAAAAAGTAAACAAATTATATATAATATTTTAAATATTAACAAAATACTAAATATAATATACAAAAATAGCAAAAATATAACACACAATAAGGAACCTATAGAGTAAATAGAGTAAATTTGGAAGACATAAATAAAGTAGGGACAAAAATAATAAGCCATTAAAGATGACTCATAAGAGAAAAAGAGTCATTTTTAATAGCTTATAGAAGGATTTGGGTTAGTCACGCGCATTATTTTGACGAACAGTTTCCAAATAATTATAAAGGGTGAACTTGGATATGTTAAGGAATTCACAAACCTTATCACCTGAACGTGTAATAAGGAAAGCACCTTTATTGTCTAAGAAACGGATAATTTCTAATTTCTCATCTTTAGTGAGTTGATTACTTGGTTTATTAAACATGCTTTCACACTGGAGAATTAAGTTATCCATAAGCTGATTAACATCAGTCACAAAGAGCTCATGAGATGATGGGGTAGGGGCCGTATAATGATTAAATTGTTTGAGGTACTCTTCGCATTTAAGGGAGTCTGTAATATCCATATTAATACAGATGGAACCAATATTATTACCTTCATCATCTTTAATAAATGTGGAAGACCCGCGAATGATTTTACCTGACCGGGTATGGACGATTTTATTATAAATATGGCTATCACTTGAAGTTTTACTCATAACTTGCAAACCCCAGTTCCCACCACAGTCACCAATTTTTCTTCCGGTAATATGTCCATTTCTTATATCTACTATAGTATGTTCGTATTCTTTAGTATTGTCGTGTAATACAACTTCGCAATTGGAGCCGAAGTGATTTTCAATCAAATCCAGGATTTGAGAAAACAAAGGTAGATTATCATATATACTTTTCATAGTGACCTCCTGAGTAATATAAAAACTTATTGATATTATTATAACAGAAAACTTAAAAAATTTTTGCCTATTTTTTATTTTTTGGTGATGAGAATTTTTTTTTGGAAATTAGCACCATTTTACCATAAAATTTGGGGTAAAGGCTGAGAAACATTAAAAAAAATTATAAAAGTAGCTATACATCTAAAAATAAATATTATATAATAAGAGTAAATAAATATATTAACAATAGACATTGAAAGATGAATAAGGAGGTAATGCAATGAATGATGTTTTAAAGCAAATAAACGCGTTAGGAATTGTGCCCGTAGTAAAAATCGATAGAGTAGAAGATGCAGTTCCTCTAGCAAAAGCCTTATGTGAAGGAGGACTTCCAGTAGCAGAAGTTACCTTTAGAACAGCTTGTGCAAGAGAAGCTATCCAAAAGATGGCGACTGAATTCCCAGAAATGTTAATAGGTGCAGGGACAGTTCTTACAACAGAACAAGTTGACCAAGCAGTAGAAGCAGGTGCAAAATTCATTGTTAGCCCAGGCCTAAATCCTAAAGTAGTAAAATACTGTGTGGATAAAGGGATCCTTATTACACCAGGTTGTGCAAATCCTTCAGACATTGAACAAGCTATTGAACTTGGACTTGATACTGTTAAAATTTTCCCAGCAGAAGCTGTAGGAGGACTTAACCTTATCAAATCTATGGCTGGTCCATATACAACCATGCGTTTTATGCCTACTGGTGGTATCAATGCAAAAAATCTTAACAATTACTTAGCATTTGATAAAATTATTGCCTGTGGTGGAAGCTGGATGGTAGATCCTAAACTTGTAGCTGAAGGCAATTTTGCTAAAATCACTGAGCTTACAAGAGAGGCTGTAACACAAATGTTAGGCTTTGAACTTGCTCACGTAGGTATTAATATGCCTTCAGAAGGAGAAGCAACAGAAGTAGCTAATGGTTTAGGTGATTTATTTAACCTTGAAGTAAAAAATGGTAATAGCTCATTATTTGCTGGTACAGAAATAGAAGTAATGAAAGCACCATACCTTGGTGCAAAAGGACATATTGCTTACAAAACAAATTACATCGATAGAGCAGTAAACTATCTTAAATCTAGAGGCTATGAATTTGATGAAGATTCAGCTAAATATGATGCAAAAGGTAAATTAGTAGCTATTTACTTAAAACAAGAATTTGGTGGTTTTGCCGTTCACCTTTTACAAAAGAAATAATGAATAACCCCCTAGCAATTTCCAATAATTTATAATAGAAAACCCATTTATAATAATAAGGAGAAAAAACAATGAGCAAAAAAGTAGTTACCTTTGGCGAAATTATGTTAAGACTGGCACCAAATGGATATTTAAGATTTACACAAGTTGACCAATTCCAAGCAACTTACGGTGGAGGAGAAGCTAACGTAGCAGTTTCTCTTGCAAACTATGGTTTAGATGCAGAATTCGTTACAAAACTTCCAACACACGATATCGGTCAAGCAGCTATCAATGACCTTCGTAGATATGGTGTTGAAACAAAACACATCGCTCGTGGTGGTGAGAGAGTAGGAATCTATTTCTTAGAAAAAGGTGCTTCTCAAAGACCTTCTAAAGTTATTTATGATAGAGCACATTCTTCTATCTCAGAAGCTACAACAGCTGATTTCAACTGGAATGAAATTTTTGAAGGTGCCACTTGGTTCCACTTCACAGGTATTACACCAGCTCTTGGTGATAATGCAGCAGCTATTTGTTTAGAAGCTTGTAAAGCTGCTAAAGCAAGAGGTGTTAAAGTAAGCTGTGACCTTAACTATAGAAAAAAATTATGGACAAAAGATAAAGCTTGCCAAGTTATGGGTGGACTTATGGAATACGTTGATGTATGTATTGCTAACGAAGAAGATGCAGCAGACGTATTCGGTATTCACGCAGCAAACACTGACGTAACAAAAGGTGAAGTTAAC
>JAEZKI010000018.1 GCA_023415525.1 Bacillota bacterium
GGAGAGTACAATTATCAAATTGACTTACTTGACAATTGGAGTGGGGATAAGGTGGAGTTTGCTAATTTTATGGAAGGAGCAGGAGTGGAGGTTATTTCACAGTGGTATCGTTGGGTATACTTGCGTAAAAAGGCGATAGATGGGCCTTTTGAAATGTATACGGATATAGCCTCTAAAATAGAGCAGTATAAACGTATTAAGCACTTCTTTACGATTGGATTAATAGTAGAGGCCATTTGTTTTTGCTTAGAATTAAATGCTGCGTTACGTACAGGCTCTGCCGTATTTTATGGATTTACCATTTTCATTGCTTTAGTAGTACTCGTTTTCTTACGAGTAGTTTGGCTATGCCAATGGAAGATAGGGGCACTTCGAAGAGAAGAAAGTTAAGATCTTTTCATGTATAATTTGATGGTGTCAATGGAAAGTAGAGGGACTTCAAAGGGGATAAAGATAGGAAAATTGGAGAGTCTATAGATTTAAAAGAATACTTGAAGATGACACAGGAAAAAGGGGAGACAAGAAATGAAATCAGTAAAGAAAATAAGTAAAAAAATAGCTGTGATACTGTTAGCGCTGATGATGACTACACCACTAATGGTGATGGCTAAAGAAGTTAGAAGTACTGAGCAAGCTGTGAAGCAGGAGGTCCATTTAAAAAATGATTTCTATGAGGCAATTAATAAAGACTGGTTACAAGCGACTACCTTAAAGCCAGGCTATTCTGCCATGGATACATTTACTGAGGTCAATGATAAATGTACGGAGCAGCTTCAAAAACTGTTTGCAGAGATCCTTGGAAATGAAGAAAAATACA
The DNA here is from genome assembly GCA_023415525.1 of Bacillota bacterium. GTDB lineage: Bacteria > Bacillota > Clostridia > Lachnospirales > Cellulosilyticaceae > Sporanaerobium. Next base: position 818 of record JAEZKI010000018.1, read on the forward strand.
GTGCTTCCAGTACGGAGAAAATGATGATTAATTTGTATCAGAATTATCTCAATATGGAGGAGCGAAATAAACAAGGGATTACACCTATTAAGTCTTATCTCCAGCATATCAAAGAGCTTAAGAGTATAGATGAGGTGAATAAATTATTTACAGATATTATTCAGGTTAATATGACCAGTATCTATTCTTTAGGCATAAGTACTGATTTGAAGGATAGCAATATAAAACAGTTATATCTTCATTCAACAGGGCTTCTTATAGGAGATGCTGACTATTATAATAAACCTACAGAGAAAACCAAAGTCATGGAGCAAGCTATAACAACCTATCTGGAGAAGATTCTTGCTTTATCAGGTTATTCCAAAGAAGAGGCCGAGAAGAAGGTAACGGATGCTTATAAGTTCGAAAAGTTATTAACGCCATATATCATTGGTCAAGAGGAAGCTTCTAAGGAATCAAACATCTATGAGAAAATGTATAATGTCTATTCATTAGATGAACTAGAGAAGCTTGCTCCTCGTTTAAAATTAAAAGATACGATTCAAACCATTACCATGGGAAAGGTAAGTAAGGTTATTGTTACTGAACCCAAATGGTTAGAAGCCCTTAATAAGGTATATACGGAAGAAAATCTTGAACTCATGAAAAATTATATGGAAATCAAATTCTTAAGTAGTAATGCTGGAGGTTTATCTCAGGATTTTATAGATGCCAACAACGAATTAAGTGCTACCATTATGGGGGTTAAGGGAGAGCTTCCTCTTGAACAACAGGCCATGCAAGTCATAAGTAGCGTGTTTTCTGATGAGATTGGAAAACTTTATGTAGAGAAATACTTTAGCCAAGCAGCTAAAGAGGATGTTGAAGCACTTGCTAAAGATATTATTGCAAATTATAAAAAGAAGCTTGAAAAGGTAGATTGGTTAACAGATGAGACAAAAGAAAATGCTATTAGAAAGTTAGATAGCATGAAAATAAAGGTAGGCTATCCTGATAAGTGGCAAGATTATTCTGGATTAGTTATTAGATCCTATCAAGAGGGGGGATCACTTACTGAAAACACCTTTAACTTGTCAAGGTGGACTAATAAAAAGGCTATAGATGAAATGACGGATAAAGTAGATCGTAGCAAGTTTATAATGGCACCACAAACTGTAAATGCTTGTTATGTAGCAACTCGGAATGATATCACCTTCCCAGCAGCTATATTACAGTCACCCTTTTATGATATCAATAGAAGCAGAGAAGAAAATTTAGGAAGTATAGGTGTTATTATGGCTCATGAGGTCAGCCATGCTTTTGATACAGCAGGAGCTAACTTTGATGAAAATGGTAATGTAAAACAATGGTGGACAGAAGAAGATTATGCTAAGTTTGAAGAAAAGGCACAGAAGTTTAGAGATTATTATATGACAGTAGTAACAGACAGTGGAGAAAAAGTAAATGGGGATTTAACAGTAGGTGAGAATATAGCAGATATTACAGCAATGTCTTGTGCATTAGAGATTTTAAAAGAAATGGATGATCCTGATTATAAAGCTTTCTTTGAATCTTGGGCAAAAACATGGAAGATGGTGGCTACCGATGAGTATAAGACACTATTACTTCAGAAGGATGTCCACTCACCTCATAAGATAAGAGTAAATGTGGTATTACAACAGTTCCAAGAATTCTATGATATTTATGGTATTAAAGAGAATGATGGTATGTATGTGAAACCTGAAGAACGATTAAGAATTTATTAGGAGATTATGAGATAGGTTTATGATAAGCAGTTAACAAGATAAAAGATCTGTTAGCTGCTTCTTTTTGCATTATGAAAACCCACAATTCAGCGGGGAGTTCTAAGAAGTTTCTAATATTCTAATTGGCATCTGAGATATCTGAAAATATCGTAGTATGATTGCTTTTTCTCTTTATAGGTCATTATAAAATAGAAGTAGCTAAGTTGAAAGAAAAGAATAGGTGGCAAAGGAAGGTTATTATGGGGTAAAGTAGAGAGAGTGGTAGACATGCAAGAGGCATGGATAAATAATAAAATAGGCCTAAAAAGTTGATGAAGGAGATACAAGAATGTTAATTAGAAAGATAAAAGAAGCTGATTTAGAAGGCTTACAGAAGGTATACTTAGAGCTTTGTGAGGATGAGAGTAACTTAGAACAGATGAAAGAAAAATTTAGAGCCATTGATGGTAATGAGGATTACTATTTGTTGGGGGCAGAAGTAGAAGGTAAAATTGTTGGAACAGTTATGGGGATTGTTTGCCATGATTTAGTGGGAAACTTTAAGGCTTTTATGACAGTGGAGAATGTAGTGGTTATGGAGAATTATAGGGGAAGGGGAATCTGTAAAGCTTTATTTCAAGAGCTAGAAAGGATTGCAATTGAAAGAGAATGTACCTATATTTACTTGGTATCTGGAGAAACAAGAAAAGTAGCCCATCAAATGTACCATAAACTGGGATTTAGATCAGATAATGTGGTCGGGTTTAGAAAATATTTAAATAAGGCTTAAAATATTTAAGGATAGGGGAAATACATATGCCAATAGAAGAAATGTTGGAAAGGTATGGACAATTTATTTATAATTATGCCTTAAAGCTAAGTTGTCATCCAGTGGATGCAGAAGATCTTACTCAAGAGACCTTTATTATTGCATGGAAAAAACAAGACAGCCTTTATA
>JAEZKI010000028.1 GCA_023415525.1 Bacillota bacterium
TTGCAAACAATCCTGAAAGTTTGATTCCCATCAGATTGGCTACACAATACTTACCCCCAATGGAGACCATAAAGCCATGATAATTGGATTTGAATTTTACTTTTTCACCTTTGCCATCAATAGAAGCTATGATATTCTTTACTGCTGTTGTAGCTGTTTGTTCTGCTGCTTCTACAATTTGAGGATTGCCTTTACCAGGTACTTCTTCTACATAAGCACAATCCCCCATAAGATACACATTCTCATGTTTAGTAGACTGCATATAGGCATTAGCTTGAAGTCTATTGGCTTTGGTTGTTTCAAGACCATATTGGGTACAATCTACATTATTTTGAACCCCACAGGTCCAGATAAGTGTTTGTGTCTTAATCACTTTCTGTGAACCTAGAATAATGCTCTCAGGTGTTACTTCTACAATAGGACTATTTTTAAGGACTTGTATCCCATGCTTTGTCATATAACGCTCAGCTTTATTCGCTTGCTTACGGTCTAGCATATGAAGAATGGTGTCTTCTGCTTCTACAACCAGTAGTGATACTTCCTTTTCATCCACTCTATATTGACGAGCAAGGGTGGTTTTCCACTCCAGAAGCTCTCCAATCATTTCAATCCCTGTAAATCCAGAACCAGCTGCCACAAAAGTCAGCATTTCTTTTCTCTTTTCTGCGTCTCGCTCAAGGGAGGCAGCGTGGAATTTGTCTTTAATATGTTCTCTCAGCTTAAGGGCATCTTCTAGAGACCAAAGGCTAAAACCATATTCTTGTACACCTGGTATGCCAAAACAAGCTGGTTCATTGCCCATACCAATCATTAAATAATCATAGGCATACTCCCCATGTTTTGTTGTTACTTTTTGTGAAGCTGTATCTACTTGCGTTATGTAATCTACTACTACATCCACTTTTGTTCTATGGAAAATCTGACTCAATTCTACTTTTACAGATTCTTCTGGTACACGCCCACCTGCAACCTCATGAAGTTCTGTCATAAGGGTATGATAGGGGTTTTTATCGATTAATGTAATTTGAACGGTATCATTTTTCTTATACTTTTTAGACAACTTCTTTGCTGCATGTACTCCTGCATAACCTGCCCCAAGTATCACAATTTTAATTTTATTTGACATTATTCACCTCTATTTATACTACATAATTATATACTCTTAATAATTACTATACCTAAATATTGTTAAAAAGTCTACTGTTAGTATAATGATTTTCGTTTTTTTGACTTAAATTTCCTCTTTTTGTATTTATGTAGTATAATAGAGTCTTAATTAATCTATTTACATAAATCACAAGCTAAAACGGAGGTTAAAATGCCTAGCTATTTAAAAAAATATCCTTTTCTTTGTATCGTTCTGTTGTTAACTCCTATTATATTTTCGACAGCATGTGACTCAAAGAGGATGCAAGAAACATCCGAACCTCTTAGTCGCACTGAATTCTTATTAGGAACTGTGGTTAAGATTTCTCTCTATGACTTTCCCTCTGAAGAACTTCTAGATTTAGCGATGGATAAGCTAAGAGAACTAGAGGATACTTTAAGTATTAATAAAACAGGAACACTTATTGATGCCATTAATGCACAAGCTGGTATAGCACCTGTGATAGTTGATAAAGCTACCTATGAAGTTATTGAAAAAGGCCTTACTTATAGTCAACTGACCGATGGGGCTTTTGATCTAACCATCGGGCCAGTGGTCAAGCTTTGGAATATAGGTTTTCCTGAAGCCAGAGTTCCAAGTGCTGATGAAATTAAGGAGGTCTTACCCCGTGTGGGATTTGATAAGGTTGTCCTTAACCCTGAAGCTTCCAGTGTCTATTTAATGGAAAAAGGCATGTGCCTAGACCTAGGTGGCATAGGAAAAGGCTATGCCGCTGATACGGTGGCCACTCTTCTTAAAGAACACGGTGTGAAGCATGCCCTGATTGATTTAGGCGGAAACCTCTATGCTTTAGGGGATAAGCCCAATAGCGCACCTTGGTCTATTGGTGTCCAAGATCCCTTTAATCCCAGAGGAAAAATAATTGGTCGCTTAAAAATTGTGAATCAATCCATTGTTACCTCTGGTATCTATGAGCGTTATCTAGAAGATGAAAATGGTCATAAATACCATCATATTCTCAATCCTAAAACAGGTTATCCCTATGAAAATCAAATTGCTGGTGTCACTATTATTAGCGATTCTTCTACAGATGGCGATGCCTTATCCACCGCTATTTTTGCCATGGGGTTACAAGAAGGCCTGGCCTTTGTAGAAAACCTAGAAGGTATAGAGGCTATTTTTATCACCCTTGATGCCAAGGTCTATACTACAAAGGGGATCAAAGAATCTTTTATAATGACCAATGAAGCCTTTACACTAGCCAATTAACTTCTTTCTAAGTCATCTCATTATCTTTAAGGCTATACTTTACTCATCATGACATACTAAAAGGGTTGATAGACTAAATACCATTTAGCCTACCAACCCTTTTTATATGCTACTACATGCTATTGTTGAAAAAAGTAGCTTAATTACTCACTATTCTACTAATGCTGCTTTAACTGCTTCTAATAAATCCGGCACTTTAATTGAAACGCCTGTTACAGCATCTGTGTGACCATCTTCATCAGATAAATTAACTTTTTCTAAATCAAAGTTGTTTTCTGCTAAGAATGTTGCTAGTGCATCTACTTGCTCATTCCAAGGTGTACCACCTTCAACCATCACATACTCACCAGATGCTGCTTGTTCATATTTGCTTGAACCATCTTCATTTATGTAATCAAACTTAACACTCACTGGTTTGCCTTCAGAAAAAGTGACAGTTGCAACTGTTTTCCCTTTTTCATCTGCTACTTCACCCACTTTTTCTCCTGTGAATGCTGCATCAGTTGACGCTGCTGGAGCTGTTGCTACTGGTGTTTCTGTAGTTGCTTGTTTTGTTCCACAAGCTGTCAATACCATTATGGAACTTAATAC
>JAEZKI010000162.1 GCA_023415525.1 Bacillota bacterium
GTATTAGTAGAGGTAAAAGAAGTGGAAACCATTACTCCTTTCCAGACGGAGCATCAAAAGAACATGGATGACTGGCTCATTCTAAAAAGAATTGAAGATGTACTAGTAGGGACAGGAAAACCTCATGAGTATATAAAAATAAAATAAAAGGGATAGCAGAACAGTCTTACTAAGGCTATTCATTGCAGATTTCAAGTTTAAACTGGCACCTATATATAAGGAGAAGCCAGTTTTTTATTTGCTTTTTTAGGCAAGTAAGTTGCTCAGTATTTTATAGAAAATAGTTTTTAGAGTTTATAAATTAGGCTTTAGAGGGTAGATGATGGAATGAGTTGTGATTTTGAATAAAGATAATAAATATAATAAAAAATAATTAGAATATTTGTGACGTAGCACAATATGCTTCCATCGTTAATTTGTTATAATAAAAACGTCATAGAACACCAAGTCAGATGTCATTAATAGGAGAAATTATGATAAAAATAAAAACATTATTAGAAAATAGCTTATCTCAAAATTTGGCCCTAAAAGCAGAACATGGTCTTTCTTTCTTTATAGAAAAGGATGGAAAGAAAATATTATTTGATTGTAGTAGTGGAGGGGCAGCACTCTATAATGCACAAAAGATGAATGTGAATTTGCAGGAGTTAGATTATATTGTAGTGAGTCACAGCCATTATGACCATGCAGGAGGCCTACCAGAGCTTATTAACCAGGGGTTACGTGTTCCTCTTTATATTGGTCAGCATTTTTGGGAAGAGAAATACGCTTATGATGGTCAGCAATATACCTATTTAGGCTGTGGTTTTAACCAAGAAAGTTTATTACAAAAGGGTATTCCTATTCATACCTGTGAAAAGATAACCAAAGTATTTGAGGGATGTTATTTAGTAACAGATTTTAAGCGTTGCTATTCTTTTGAAATAGTACCCAAGCGTTTTGTTAAAAAAGTAGATGAAGAGTTTATAGAAGACGATTTTGCAGATGAAATAAGTATGGTATTAGAAAGTGACAAAGGCTTAGTGGTGATTGTAGGTTGTAGTCACCCTGGTATTTTAAATATGTTAACGACCATTCTAGAAAGGTTTTCTAAACCCATTTATGCGGTATTTGGGGGTTCTCATTTAGTAGAAGCGGATGAAGAAAGAATAAAAAAGACCCAAGAACTTATGGAAATAATAGGTATCCGTATTTTAGGCTTTAATCATTGTACAGGAGAGGAAGCCAAGCATTATTTTCTAGAATGCCCTGGTCAAATGAATTATTTCCATCTGAAGTCAGGTGATTGCTATAGGCTATAGATAAAAAGATTTTACATAGAAAGGAAGAGAAAATGGATTTTATTTACTTAGCTCAAGATTTAGTGGAGTCCATTTCTTCACTTGTAGGTGGACGAACCATCAACTTTATGAATTGCTCAGGAACTATTATCGCCTCTACAGAGAAGGAAAGGATTGGGACTGTGCATCAAGGTGCTTGTGAAGTTATTCAAAAGGGTAAACCTATAAAAATAACAAAAGAGGAAGTATTTCTCTACCCTGGAGCTCGAGAAGGTTATAATATGCCTATTTTCTATGAGGATACTATTTTTGGCGTAATAGGTATTTATGGTAATCCAGAGGAAGTGGAGGCTCTAGCTAATTTATTAAAAATCTATGTGACTCAATTTATTAAACAGGATTTCTTTTCCCGTAAAACCATCTTTAAAAAAGAGGTTCATGCTCAGATTATTCGTCTTCTTCTTCAAGGAAAACAGGAGGATGAAAGTGAGATTCAGCATTTATGCAGTACTGTAGGTATTAAGTTTTGTTTTCCATTAAAGATTTATTACTTCAATCGCAACATAGAGACCACAAATAAGCCAGAGCCTAACTATGAAATGTCTCATAGTTATCAAGATTTAGAAGAACAACTTTTATGGAGGAATTTAATTTCCAAAGCCAATGATGTGTATGGCCCTTTTGGAAGAGGGTTTTTATGGTTTCATTTTTTAAAGGAGTATGAGAGGAGTAAACCCAGTAAAGTTGAATTATTTAGTAGAGAGAGTCGAGATTATTTGGTTATAGAGAGTGAAATCTGTTATCGATTTGAGCAAATTAGCCCTTGTTTTAAGGCTATAGAAGCACTTATTGAAAGATCGAGAGAAATAAAGCAAGAGAGTGAGACTTATTATAATTTAGAAACTCCTTATTTTCAACAAGAGTATTACCTTCACAAGATGACCCATAAATATGGTAAAGATTATATACAAAAAATGTATGAGCGATTTGTAGCAAAGGTTGGGGCTAAGATGACAGAAATATTACTGACAACAGGACTTATCTATTTCGAGGAGGAAAGCAGTGTTAATAAAGCCTCAGAGCGCTTACATATTCATAAAAATACATTGATATACCGTTTAAAACGCCTCTATCTTTATTTAGACTTGGAAGAAGAGTCTCATTTCACGAAGGAATTATTTGTTCGTTTATTAGTCACCTTAGAGCCTCCTTCTATTCGTATAGAAGAATTAGGGGAAAGAGAAGAAGAAAGATAAAGGACATGGTCTTTATCTGATAGATTTAAAGTAAACTATTTAATCAAATAAGGGAGGTTACAAAATGTCAGCTTTATTTATGTTTACCGTTATTGTTCTAGCTGTAGTGGCTATGATTATAGCCATCTCTAAGTTTAATCAACATCCTTTTATTGTTTTAGTTGTTGTAGCCATTGTAGTAGGGCTTGTTTGTGGAATTCCTACAGAAGAAGTGATTTCGATTGTTAAGAGTGGTTTTGGAAATATTTTGGCCAGTATTGGTATTGTCATCTTAGCAGGAACGATTATTGGTACTATTCTGGAAAAGACAGGTGCTGCCTTAACCATGGCAAATAGTATTTTAAAGCTTGTTGGTAAAGACAAAAGTGTACTGACCATGGGCTTAACAGGTTATGTAACAGGTATTCCAGTCTTTTGTGACTCTGGTTTTGTTATTCTTAGTCCTATTTCAAGAGCATTAGCTAATCAAAGTAATGTATCTTTAGCTGTTATGGCTACTGCTCTATCTGGTGGACTTTATGCTACTCACTGTTTAGTACCTCCTACACCAGGACCTATTGCTATGGCAGGTACTTTAGAAGCCGATTTAGGCTTAACCATTTTAGTAGGTTTACTTGTTTCTATTCCTGCTACTTTAGTTGCTATTCTCTATGCTAAAAAAGTAGCTAGTAAAATAGATATTCCTGCTAACCCTGAATGTTCAGTAGAAGAGCTAGTTGAGAAATATGGTAGCTTACCTGGCGCATTACATAGTTTTTCACCTATTATTTTACCTATTATTTTAATTGCTCTTAAATCTGTGGGCGACTTCCCTAATGCACCTTTTGGTGATGGATTTTTTAAGAACTTTGTGTCCTTTATAGGAAATCCTGTTATTGCACTTATATTAGGAGTTTTCTTAGCTATGACCTTAATTCCTAAAAAAGAAAGAAAAAATGCTTTAGGTTGGATTACAGAAGGCGTAACGAATTCAGCAGGGATTTTAGCCATTACAGGGGCAGGTGGATCTTTTGGAGCTATTTTACAAAAGCTTCCTATTGCAGATGCCTTAAGTCAATCTCTTCTAGGCTTAGGCATTGGTGTAATTTTAC
>JAEZKI010000180.1 GCA_023415525.1 Bacillota bacterium
AGATTACACAGGAAAAGCAAAGGAAAAAGCCCTTGCTTATGCAGCAGGTATTGGCGGTGCAAGAGCGGGCGTTCTTGAGACAACCTTCCGTGTTGAAACAGAAACAGACCTCTTTGGTGAACAAGCAGTACTTTGTGGTGGAGTAAGTGCTTTAATGCAAGCTGGTTTTGAAACACTTGTTGAAGCAGGTTATGACCCAAGAAATGCTTACTTTGAATGTATCCACGAGTTGAAGTTAATCGTTGATTTAATTTACCAAAGTGGTTTTGAAGGTATGAGATATTCTGTATCTAATACAGCTGAATATGGTGATTATATTACAGGACCTAAAATTATTACAGATGAAACTAAAAAGGCTATGAAGAAAGTTCTTTCTGATATCCAAGATGGTACCTTTGCTAAAGAATTCTTATTAGATATGTCTCCAGCAGGTCGCCAAGTACACTTTAATGCAATGCGTAAACTTCATGCTGAGCATCCATCAGAAAAAGTGGGAGCAGAAATTAGAAAATTATACAGCTGGAATAATGAAGAAGATAAATTCATCAATAACTAATTAAGGTTTATGATGTAAAGAAAATCTATAAAAGCAGTTAAGAAGGCAAAAAGGGCTTTCTTAACTGCTTTTTTGAAGCAATAATTAGTATCAAAGAGAAAGCTAAAAGGGCTTTTCTCTTTTTCTATTTATATGGAGTATTGTTTGTTTATATATTATAATGACAGAAGAAAAGATCAAAGGAAGCTCTAGGGGCTTGAGGAGGGACTATGAGTAATACTATTAAAACCAATTATTATGACAGCTTTAGGTGTACGGCCAGTGGGTGTTCATTAACCTGTTGTCAAGAATGGCGGATTCCTATTGATGAAGAAACTGCTGAAAAGTGGAAAGCAGCAAGATTAAGTGGCGTCTCTGAAGCTTTATGTCATTACTTGGAAAAGGAAGAGGATGACTATATAATGACACTTGATAAAGGAAAGAAGTGTCCTTTCCTCAATAAAGATAAACTTTGCAAGGTAGTCATTGAATTAGGCGAAGAACTTTTATCTGAAACTTGTATACGTTATCCAAGACGCATTAATTCCTTTACGAAAAGAACAGAGTATGCCCTTGATTTTGGATGCCCAGAGGTAATAGACCTTATCTATCAAGATTTAGGAGATAACTTGTTTGTTGAAGAGGGAACAGAAGAGGAGGAGATTTCGCCTTTATATGAATTAAGAAGTATGATGTTAGCTGTAATAGCGGACGAAAGTTACTCTCTTACAGAACGCTTATTGATGATTTTCTATGTACTACTAGAACTTTTAGGAGAAAGAGAAATAACAGTAGAGGCCGTCCAAGCTTATGAAACAGAAGAGTATTTTACTGCTTTAGGCCAAGAACTCAGAAGCATGGAAGTAGATCCTATAGAAACTTTATGGGAGAGAAATGAACTCTTTTTAGACATGATTCAAAATTATCGTGCCCAAGAAATTTATGTGGATTATTTAGAAGAGATTGCCCAATATGCAGAAGGATTGGAAGACCACTATTCTGATGTGGAACTTATAGAGAAGATAGATGCATTTGAGAAGACTTTTGCAACTTATAAAAGACTTATTCATAATTATTGGATGTCAGAAGTATTTGCCAGTTGCTTAATGGAGGGCATGGAACTTAAAGATTTAATTATTGTATTTGAATGGCTAGTAATGTCTTATTGTGCTATGAAGCATGCTATCTTCCTTAGTTGGTTAATGGAAAACAGGCAGGAGGTAGAATATGGTGTAGTAAGAAAATATATAACCATTCTTTCTAGGGTAACGGGCTATGAACAAGAGGATATCCTAGATTATTTAGAAAATAGTTTTGAAGATGTTATTTTAGAATGGGGCTATTTAGCCCTTATACTCGGTAAAGAAAGACTATAGTATTTTATAAAAACATGAGAATAGAGGAGGAGTAGGGCATGATTCGCCATATTTGTATGTTTAAGTTAAAGGAAGAAAACAAAGTAGAAAATTTACAGGAAGCCCTTGTGCGTGTACAGGAGTTAAAGGAATTAACAACTATTCATAGCTATCAAGTAGTTACCAATGTAGAAGGAACGCCAGATACTAACTATGATTTATCTCTTATTTTTGACTTTAAGTCTTTGGGGGACTTAGAAGACTACCAAAAAGACCCTAGACATTTGGAATTTGGAGCCTATATTCGTTCTGTGAGGAAAGAGCGTGCCTGTATAGACTATGAATTTTAGAGCTAGTATTTGAATACTAGAGGGGAGAAGGGTATGAAAGAACAAACGCGTAGACGTTGTGTAAGTTTAATAGCTAATAGAAAGAAACTAAAGCACATTTTCTTTGGAAAGAGTAGGCTCATGCATTTGGTTTGTGCCGCCATGTATACCCTAGAGGGGATAGAAATAGAAGAAGAGTCCTTAAAGGCAAGTAAGAAATTACTAAAAAGGAAAGTAGGCCCGTTTTCTTATTTTCGTCGAACGGCCTATTTACCTATTGTAGCTATGATAGATAGGAGTACAAATCCTGAGGAGCTAATAGACCAAGGCTTAAAAGTTTATAAACTTCTAAAAGAGGATTTGATAGGGTCCAGTTACTTAGCACTATCAGCTTTAATTATTGCACAGAAGGCAGAGCCTGAGGAGTATGAGCAGGTTGTAAATCGTACGTTAGCCCTATACAAAAAAATAAAAAAGGGACATCGTTTCTTAACCTCTGGTGAGGACACTACATCCTGTGCTTTAATGGCTCTTTCCGATAAAACGGATGAAGAACTCCTGGAGGATGCAGATGCGTGTTATAGTTTATTAATAGCAAGATTTCATTCAGCTAATGCTGTTCAATCGCTAAGCAATATATTAGCTCTTTATGAGGGGAGTGCTCAAGAAAAATGCAATCGAACCTTTGAGCTTTTCGATAGATTGAAAGCGAATGGGTGTAAGTATGGGACTTGGTTTGAGCTGCCTACTCTTGGCGTATTAGCTATGGCAGAAGCAAAGATAGAAACGATTACCATGAAGATGTTGTTTGGTGATGAGTGGTTATCTAAGGAAGGGGAGCTTTTAGGGAAAATAGGCCGTAAACAGCGCTTAATGTATGCAGGAATATTAGCTCAGCAAGATTGTATGGTAGGGAACACCTTGCAAATAGCTGTTGTCAATGGGACGATTGCCTTAATTGTTGCAAGACAAGCTGCCATGTATGCAGTTGTATTGGAAATAGTGAAGTATCTCGTCAAGTATTTCCCTCAATAGACAGTTAGTTCATTCTGTAAGAGAGCTACGTGCATATATAGATTATGAAATGTAGAGGTTAATATTTGAAGACTAGAAGGGAGAAGTGTATGAAAGAGCAAACACTTAGACGTTGTGAAAGGTTTATGGCGAATAGAAAAAAATGAAGCTGGTTTTCTTTTGGGAGAGTAGGCTTATGCATTGGGC
>JAEZKI010000278.1 GCA_023415525.1 Bacillota bacterium
TTTAAATAGAGAAGGAAAGAATCTAGGCAATAAGCTTCCCAAAAGTGGAATGTTACAGTTCTTTATGGATGTTACAGATGATATATATGGTATGAATTCTGATAATGCTAAGAATGGCAGCTCCAAACAAGAAGGTTTTAGAGTTGTATATCATAAGAAGGTTAACTATGCAGTGTCAGAAGAAGATATCAAAGAGTTGGGTATGCCTTTAAGTAACGATGAAGGAGTAGAAGAATCACCTATTTGGGGCGAGTATGGACTTAATATTGAACTTAAAGAAACATACATAGGTATGGATGATTATCGTTTTAATGAATATTTTTATAAGGCAGCAAAGAACGTAGGCTGGAATGTAAATGAGAATCAAGGCTATTATAATCAATTTTCTGAATCAGCAATGGATTTTCTCTATGATGAATTAAACAATACAGGTCACTGGATGCTAGGATATCCTCATTTTACACAACATGATCCGAGAGAATATGATGAAAATTTAAATAAGGGTTATGATATTCAACTACTCCAGATAGACTCTGATTATGGAGATGATGATTATATCATGTGGGGAGATAGTGGCGTAGCTAATTTCTTTATTAATGAAAAGGATTTGGAAAATGAAGATTTTGGAGACGTGTTATACTGGTGGGATTGCTGTTAAGTAACAATTAAAAAATAAGTTTTACTCTATCAAAGAAGAGATAAAAGGAAGTCCTATGTTGGCCATGAGACTGATGTGGGGCTTTTTCTTATTTGAGGTTAAGTGTCGTCGGGATGGGAGGTGTACTAAGAATGTAACACTATTAAAATCCGCTTAATTTAAAGTTGGAAAAATATTGGAATTCTATTAATATATATGATATGTTTTGCATATGAATAACATCTCAATTATTTGTGAGGTAAAGTAATCGGTGAAAATAGTAGTGTCAAACTTGATACTACCTATAATCTTGAGGAGGATTAATAATGAGAAAGATAGTATTTATTTTTATGGTTTTTATTAGCTTTACAATGGTACCAGTACCATCCTTAATGAGTGCAGTAGAGTTACCACTGAGTGTAGTGGTAGATGGCAGTAAGCTTATTTTTCCTGATGCACAACCGTTTATAGATGAGAATAGTCGAACACAAATGCCAGCAAAATTTATTGGTGAAGCTTTAGGTGCGCAAGTAATTTGGGATAGCCAAGGTAGAAGAGCTATATTTACTTTAGATGGTAAAGAGTTAGTTTTTTACATAGGCAATAAAGATTATACTGTAAATGGTCAGACGAAACAAATGGATACTGTAGCTATAACTGAAGAAGGTAGAATTTTTGTGCCAGTAAAATATATAGCTGAAGCTTTGGGTGCAAGTGTAAAATGGGATAGTGATATTAAGACTGTCTATATTTCAACTGAGGCTGAAAATATAAATAGCACGGAAGAGACTGAGGTGATAGCAGGATTTATTATCCCACTGGATTCTCCCTTGTTGGCCTTTAAACCAGTTGGTGATGACAGAGTAGATGTGACCTTTGTAGTTGACTTTTTAAATCCAGACTATGAAAAACAAAAAATAGATTTAGAAAATATATTATCCCAAAAATGTGATTCAACTACAGTTGAAAAAGTTGTTGCACATATGAGGCAGAGAAAAAGTAGATGGGATGAACTTCCAGAACAATATATTTATGATAAGAAGACAAAGCGTTATATTTGGATTCCACAATCTAGATCTTCCAATATAGATGTAAATTATCTGACTGAAAAGACAAGCTACTTATATTTGAAGAATGAGTAGAGACATAGTTAAAAAAATTTTAGAACTTTAGTTCAACAATACTGTTAGCCACTAAAAAAAATAAGACAACGATTAATAGATGGGATCATTGAGTAACTACTCTTTGGTCCTTTTCTTATTGTGATCCTATTGAGGTTACTCTGGTAGTGACTTGCCAGAGGCTCTTATACTAGCCTGAACTCATTCCTGTTATGAAAAGATCTCCTAAGAAGAAACCTAAGCTCCTTACTTTGTGAAAGGCAAGGGTACACCGGATTTAATTGAAGGCAGTTATGTATCAGAATCTTTACTTGCTTATATCATTTATAGAAAGTTTGGGTTGGATATTCCTCTGTATCGTCAGGAAATAGATAAGGAAGAAAACCGAAAATCTCAAACTAAGTCTTATTTCTGGGTGATACGCACAGGAGAAGATGGTTTAGGCCCAATCAACCTTTATAATTGCATCCCTACAAGAGCAGGAGCCAATACAAAAGCTTTTTTAAAAGGCATGGATCCTGGATTCTGTCTTATGGTTGATGAATACCAGGGATACAATGTTGTAAAAGACATGAAAAGTTGTTGCTGGTGGGTTCACATTCGTAGGTACCTAATGAAAGCAATTACATACATTCTGAATCGAGAAGATGTATTGATAAAATATCCTGAAGATGGTCGTTGCAGCTTATCAAATAATCTATGCGAAAATAATATCCATCCAGTTACACTTTAAAGTATCACCCTAATAC
>JAEZKI010000387.1 GCA_023415525.1 Bacillota bacterium
ATGGTTGTACAGGCAGGTACCATTTGGCTTTATAGTGTACCACTTGCTTTTATAGGTGCCCTCCTATTAAAGCTTCCAGTGTATGGTGTGTTTTTCCTGGTATGTACAGAAGATGGTATTAAGATTATTTTTGAATTAAGTAGACTAAAGTCTGGGAAATGGCTCAAAAAGCTTGTGTAAAAGGAGAAAATAAATAATGCGTAGAGGAAGTGTAAAAACAACAAATTTTTACACTTCCTTTCTTTTTTGAGCTCATATAGAGGTGCTTTAAACTTAATCCAGGAGTATAAATCGACTTTTTGTGCAAGAAATTGAAAATAAAGTCAAAATAGTGTAAAATGTGACTAAAGAATTCTAATAAAAAGGGAGTGAGTGAGTGTTTGATTTAAGTAAAATGTTTTTAGAAAGTATACCGTATCCTCTTTGGATCATGGACTTAGATTCAACGATTTTATTTTTAAATTCTCCATGCAAAGAACTTTTTGGAATTGGACTAAAAGAAGTTAAAGGAAAGAAAAGCCATGAAGTTTTTAAAGAAAATCAAGCTCAACTCTACCATGAACAAAAAGAAAAGTGCCTTAAGGGAGAAGCGTTAATTATTCTTGAAGAAAAGCTAGAGGAAAAACTTGTAGAAAGTTATATTTATCCATTAAAGGATGAAGAAGAAAATATAAAAGCTATAGTAGGTGTAGTTCGAGATATTACGGAGCAAAAGCGTTTAGAAGATAAATTACGCTATTTAAGCGAAATTGACGTCCTAACGGGCCTTTACAATCGTCATAGTTTTGAAGAAAAAATAGCAGAACTAAATAAAGAGGAGTATATGCCCTTAGGGATTATAATGGGAGATGTAAATGGACTTAAAATTGTCAATGATACACTAGGACATCTGGAGGGAGATAAACTCATAAAAGCTATTTCGGAGGTACTGTATAAAGTGTGTAAGAAAAGGGGATATGCTTTTAGATGGGGAGGGGATGAATTCATTATGCTTTTACCTAAGCATAATGGGGCACAATGTGAAGAAGTGATGCAGCTGATTTTAAAGGAATGTGCCCGATATGAATTTGAATTTATGCAGTTAAGCATTGCCTTAGGTGAATGTGTAAAAGAAACAGTAGAAGATAATATTTATGAAAAGATAAAAGCAGTAGAAGAAAGGGTCTATCGGCATAAGCTTTTAGAAAAAAAGAGCTTATGCGGTTCGATTATCACTTCTCTTAAAAAGACTTTAGAAGAAAAAAACATAGAGACAGAAGAACATACGAGGCGTGTGGCTCACTATGCAAAGGGAATGGGTCAACAGTTAAAACTGAGTATCTCAGAGATTGATGAACTTATTTTAGTGGCAGAGCTTCATGATGTGGGTATGATTGGTGTGAATGAAGAAATTCTACATAAGAAGGGCGCTCTAACAGAGGAAGAATATGCTATTATGAAAACCCACTCTGAAAGAGGTTATCGGATCATTAATGCATCCAGTGAATTAGGGAAAGTGGCTACCTGTGTACTTGCCCATCATGAACGGTGGGATGGTAAGGGCTATCCTTTAGGATTAAAAGGTGAGGAAATTCCATTATTGGCCCGAATTATTCATGTAATCGATGCCTATGACACCATGTTACAAGATCGGGTTTATAAAGAAGGAGTTACTCAAAGAGAAGCCACAGATGAATTAAAAAGATGTGCAGGTACTCAATTTGATGAGGCTATCGTTCAGGAGTTTATAAAATACTTAGAAAGTGGACAAGACCAAGGGACTTCTTGTTAAAAAAAATGTGATTGAATAATTAAACTATTGTGTATATAATGAGTGAAAGAAAAAAGTATCTTGTTAGGATACGAAAAAAAGATAGGGGAAAAAGATGGATTCCAAGGGGATAAAAGAACGATTAAGTGATTTAGGGGCAGATTTATGTGGTATTGCTAGTATAGACCGTTTTGGTGAGGCACCAGAAGGTTTTCACCCACGAGATGTTTTATCAACTTGTGAATCAGTTATTGTGTTTGCCAAGAGGTTTTTAGCTGGGACTTTAATGTGTCAGTCAACGGTACCTTATACGATTGTAAGAAATAGGTTATCAGCGGAGCTTGACCGAATGGCTGTATTATTTTGTACGGAACTAGAGCAGGAAGGCATTATAGCTATTCCAACAGGCGCCATTGGACCTACTGAATGGGATAAACGGACGCAGCGATTCCGTAATATAATATCAGCTAAGCATGCAGCAGAGGCAGCAGGATTAGGTGTTATAGGAAAGAATTCCCTACTTATTACACCTGAGTATGGGAATATGGTTTGGCTAGCAGCTATTATAACAGATGTAAAATTAGAGCCAGACCAACTTTTACAGAATACTTATTGTACTGAGAAATGTAATTTGTGTCGACAAGCTTGCCCTATTGAGGCAATTAAAAGTCAAGAAATGGAACAGTTAAACTGTTGGGAACATGCTTTTGGAGCAGAAGATAGAGGAGACTGGAAGATTAAGTGTTATAAATGTAGAACGGCCTGTCCATATGTATTAGGAACCCAAAATAAAAAGATAGGAAGGATTAAGGCTTAAGGTCATTTTTCATAGGAGAATGGTGAAATAGAATAAGAGAGTGGATTGAATGCAGGCTTTACATTGTGAGTAGGGCCTTTTTTAGTTGGAAAAAAGTATTAAGGGTATGAAAGAGGACACTCATCTTCAAGTGATAAAAGTTAGAATTATAAAATAATTATGCTGTATTTAATTTTAAAAAGCTAAAAACTATATTATAATAAGCCTAAAGATCATACATTTTGGGGAGGGTTTTAGAATGAAAATAAAAACTAAGAATGGGGTGCGATTTTTAATCAGTTTTTTAATGAGCCTACAACTTATTGGCTTGTGCAGTATGCCTATTCAAGCAAAAGAGCTAAGTGTGCAGGTGGGGCAATTTGTAAAATTAGGGAAGCTTAATGGGACACCCCTCTATTGGTTGGTGGTAGATAGTGATGAAAATGTGGCCACACTGATGTGTTATAGAAATATTGGGGAAATGATATGTAATAAGGATGCAAAAGAGTCTGCTAAGTGGG
>JAEZKI010000425.1 GCA_023415525.1 Bacillota bacterium
TCAGTTTACGCCTAATCAATGTGATCTCAATTGGGAAAATCCTCAACTTAGGCAGGAGATTTATAAGCTGATGCGCTTTTGGTTAGACAAGGGAGTCAAAGGCTTTCGAATGGATGTTATTAATGCCATTAGTAAGGCAGAAGGTTTTCCCAATGCAGGGAAGAAAGCGAATAAATTAGAATTTCCCGGGGAATTAACCCTCAATCGCCCTAAGACCCATAGCTACATACAAGAAATGTATAAGGAGGTATTAGAACCCTATGGGTGTATAGCTATAGGGGAAGGCCCCCTTGCATTGCCAGAAGATGTCCTTCTCTATACAAAACCAGAGAGAAAGGAACTTCAAATGATGTTCCACTTTGATCTCCATAATCTAGGCTATGGCGTATTAGGTAAGTATGACTTTAGAAAACTTTATCACTGGACAGTTAGGGATTTTAAACAGGTTTTATTTAAGTGGCAAAGCGTAATGGAAGAACAGGGTGGATGGACAGGCAACTATTTGTCTAATCATGACCAAAATAGACAGGTCTCTCGCTTTGGCGAGGATAAGAGATATCGTGTAGAAAGCGCCAAAGCACTTGCTCTCTTAAATCTTACGCTAAGAGGAACCTCCTTCCTTTATCAAGGTGAAGAAATAGGGATGACGGACTGCACCTTAGAAGAAGAGGAGTGGCAAGATTATGAAGCTATAAATGCCTATAAGGTTCTCCAGTCTATGATGCATTTACCCAAATTTTTAGCCAGGACTATTGTCAAAAAGGTGACGAGAGATAATAGCCGGACTCCTATGCAGTGGGACGCTTCAAAACATGGAGGTTTTACACAAGGCCAACCTTGGATGAAGGTAAATCCTAATTATAAAGAAATTAATGTAGCTAATGAAGAAGCAGACACTCACTCAATTTTGAGTTTTTATAAGGAACTTATTGCCTTTAGAAAAGAGCATCCAGTGTTAACGTGGGGAAGCTTTAGACCTCTTTTGGAGGAACACCCCCAGTTAATTGCCTATAGGCGGCAAGGAGAAAAGGAAAGCTATTTGATTCTTGTTAACCTTCTCGGGAAAAAAGCAACTTGTCCAAAGGGGGTAATAGAAGGAGTCTTAGAAAGACATCTTTTTTGTAACTACCAACAGATAGAAGATCCCTATAAATTAAGGCCTTTCGAAGCCAGGGTTTATAGAAGTCTATAGATAAAAGCCATGGTATAATGGAGAGATAAAGTAGTTAGTAACCAAAACTAGAAAAAGGCTGGAAGGAGAGAGAGGATGAAGAAGAAAAAAATAATACAGATTGGTTTATTAGTTGTATTGGCATTTTTAGGAATGCCCAGTGTTTGCAAAAGCTTAACTCTTTTTGCTACAGAAGTAAAAAGTCGTATGCAAGCTTTACCCACACAGGCGAAGGTTGTAATAGATGGAAAAGAGGTGAGTTTTGAGGCTTATTCCATTGCGGATAGTAATTACTTTAAACTAAGAGATTTAGCACAAGCTATTAATGGTACGCCTGCTCAGTTTGCTGTGGAATGGGATGATAACAAACAAGCTATCAGTCTAATAAGTAATAGGCCCTATGTGGCAGCCGGAGGAGAATTAGCGAAGGGTGATGGAAGTGCTAAAGAGGCGTTACTACTTAAAAAGCCTATTTATAAAGATAACAATAAAATAAGTTTAGCAGCCTATACGATTAAGGATGTCAATTATTTTAAACTAAGAGATTTGGCAACGAATTTGGATTTTTATTTAGACTGGGATGCAGTAACACAAACCATCCATATACATACCCAATTAACACATACAGGAGAAATAAAACAGTCTGTAATCACAACTCTACCCAACCCTATCTTTTTAGATGAGGAGAATCTACAGCTACCAGTAACTACTCCTCTAAAATATCCAAAGAGTCAAAAGGACTATGTGGATATTATCCTCTATATGGCTGCAAATAAGCAAGATACTTACGAATTAACCTATGATGCTGCCATGCGCCAGTCCTTTCAAGATAAAATTTTATCTGAAATGATTTTGGATGCACATGAACAAGCCTTTTATACTTATCCGGAATATTTTTGTTATAAGAATATGATAGAAGCCTCTATGAAAGGAACTTATAACGGTGGGACACTGACCTTAAAATTAACCAATAATGAAATAGATACCTATAAGGCTAACCAGATGAGAGATACCTTTTTTAAAGAAGTCAAAGAATTGGCACAGCAGTTAATAGACGAGGGTACTATTACCCAGGACATGACTGAAAAAGAAAAAGCTAAAGCTTTCTATGAATGGGTGGTTCTAAATCTGGAATATGATACAGACTATACGGAAGAAGGTTACACAGGTTATGGGGCCCTTATCAATAGAAAAGCTGTATGTCAAGGCTACACAGCGCTTTATAATAGTCTGTGTAAGTTAGTAGGGATCCAGATAGCAGGTATGGGAGGATATGCTGGAGAAGACAATGAGAGCCATATGTGGAGTGTTGCTACATTAGATGGAGAGAAAACATTTATTGATACCACTTTTGGTGATCCTGTTCCTGATCGAAAGGGTGTTTGTAATTTTGACTACTTTGCTATAGATGAGAGTACCTTAAGAAAGACTCATACTTGGTAAGAGAAAGTAAAAAATGATTTAAAAAAGGTGTGTACTTATACATTAAAGGCAACCTGATTATTGCTTGAATGGAAATGAAATAAGTATGTCTATATAAGGGAAAGAGGCTGAACACTAATTTTTTCATAGTGTGACAGCCTCTTTCCCTTTGTACTAAAATTTTTTTATTAGTATAGTCGGGTAGGCCTATATCTTATAAGTAAAAAATCTTTCTTATAGCATACCACCATCTAGCATCAAAGTTTGCCCAGTCATTTTTTGCATAGAGAGATACATTCACTGATGATAGAAAAAACAATTAATAATTAGATGAAGTGTTGCAATTAGGCAAAAAATAGGTTTTTTACTTATTTATTTTATACAAGTAAAGATACAAAATTAATCATAAAATGACAAAATAAATATTATTTTCTCAATATTATTGACGAATGCTGTGTTATTTTCTATAATTAAGCCATCAAATAGGCAAACGATAACCTATTACTATTACATTAGTTTTGAGGGTAGACTATTGAATAGTAATAAATCAGGTAGAGGGGTACTGGTAAAAAAAGTAAGTAATAAACCATAAGCAATTAAGAATAAAAATTTATACGTTATAAGCAAACGTTTGCCTATGGAGAGGGAGGGGAAGAAATGATAAAATATGCAACCTTGAAGGATGTGGCAGAGCGAGCTGGGACAACAGCAGCTACTGTATCTTATGTACTCAATGAAACAAAGGGAAGATATATCAGTGAGGACATGAAGAAAAGAGTACTTGAGGCTGCAGAAGAGTTGAACTATGTAAAAAGTAGTGTAGCAAGTAGCTTAAAAGGAAAAAAAAGAAAAATGATTGCAGTACTCGTTCCACAGTTTGCTAACCAGTTTTTTACTAGAATAATATTGGCAATTGAAAAGGTGGCTGACCAGTATGGATACATTTTGAGTATCTGCAACACCTTCGACGATGTGAAACGGGAAAAGGAGATTCTAAGCCGAATGCAGCAGCAGAGGGTAGATGGTTACCTAATCATTCCAACTAAGGATGGGACGAAGAATACTAAGCAACTACGACAAGTGGAGATTCCCTTGGTGGTGGTAGACCGACCACTAGAAGATGTCAAGGATTACTTCTGGGTAACCACAGATAATTACCAGTGTGGCTATATTGGGACACAACATTTAATAGATAATGGACATGAGCATATGGCATACATCGGATGGGACTCTGGTATTCCAAACCTAGTAGCCAGACAAGTAGCATTTTATAAAGCGCTAGAGGATAATGGCATAGAAAAAGAGAAATCCATCGTGGTAAATGGAGAATTCACCGAAGAGGCAGGTTACCAGATGACCAAAGAGCTTTTGGAAAACCACAAGGAGATTACAGCCTTATTCTATGGTTACAATATCCAGGCAAAAGGTGGTGTGCAATATCTACGTGAGCAGGGAATGCAGGCTGGCAAAGATATTTCAGTCGTTCTAATTGGTTCACCAGAATGGGCAAGTGTAGGCAATAATAGCTATACTCACGTGGACCAGAGAGATTATGAGCTTGGTACTGCAGCAGCAAAGCTGTTGTTTGAGATTATTAATAGTGAAAAAAAAGTAAAATCAAAATCTATTCTACTAGATTGCTTTTTAGAAGAGGGAGACTCTGTAAAAAATATAAGAAATAGGGGGATAATTTTATGAATAAGAAACATATGAGTTTAATTGCAGTAGCAGTAGTAGTGGTAGTTGCAGCAATAGCATGGCCAAGTATCAAAGGTATGATAGGGGGAGGGGATAAATACCCTTCAAGAGATGTTAACATTACAGTTCCATTTAATCCAGGTGGATCAACGGACCTCACTGGTAGAGCATTGGGTGAGGCAATGGGCAAATCACTGGGAACCAACTTTGTTGTAACGAATACTCCTGGGGCAGGTGGTTCTGTAGGGTCCTTAGCAGTATACAATGCGAATAAGGATGGTTACACCATCTTAGCAGATGGTATGCTAGCATTTACATCTATGCCTGTAATGGATACAATGAAAACTACTGCTAATGAATGGGATATTTGGTTAGCAACTTTTACGCCAAATGTCATTGCGGTTAGAAAAGATTCTCCATATCAGACGATGGAAGATTTAGTTAAGGCTCTTAAGGAAAATCCAGGCCAAATTACAGCAGGTACAGCAGGTCCAGGTAGTGGTGGACACATTGGAATTGAAGTAGTTAAGGGGGCACTTGGTGTTGAGTACAAACACGTTCCCTATCAAGGAGGGAATCCTGCAATTGTAGCCACTCTTTCTGGCGAAGTTGATTTTACCCCACAGTTACTAGTTGAGATGGAGGATATGATTAAAGCAGGTGAACTTAGAGCATTAGCTTGTTTAACAGCAGAGGATATACAGATTAAAGATGGTCCAACCATTCCATCTATCACTAAATTTATACCAGAAATCGCAAATAGAATGCCAATGGGTGAAACTACAGGTTTAGCAGTGCCAAAGGGTTTACCTGAAGGAGTACTAGAGCAATTAGATAAAGCCTTTGATGAAGCTACTAAGAGTGAAAGCTTTACCAGTTTCTGTGCAAGTAAAGGTTTTATTATGAATCCAATGGGTAGAGAAGAGTCTGCAAAATATGTGGAGAACTTAGCTTCTATTGTTACTTGGACTCTATATGATGCAGGTGTAGCAAAAGTTTCTCCAGAAGAATTTAAGATTGCTAGACCACAATAAGTATATTTCGTCATTTAAAGTGCTAGATGCAATGTAAAAGGGTATCTAGCCTTTTTTTAAAATTTTTTGATAGGAGGTGATTGGTATGAGTGAAAATAAGCATTTTGATTTTATGGGCTCTATTGTATTAAGCGTAGCTTCTCTGTTCATTATACTATCTGGATATGGGATTTATGAAAAATCAGGAGAGCTAATGCATGTTTCACCAGGTTTACTGCCAATTATATTAGGAGTTGCAATGCTGTTATGTAGCCTATTGTTATTTTTCTCAAGTTTAAAAGATGGTGGTGCTAGTAAAAGAGTTGAGGAGATTAAAGAGTGGATAGGTATCATCTTTAAGAGCGAGACTACAATAAGTATGCTTGTAGGTACCGTTATCATGGGTGTATATACATTTGTCCTATTAAGTATTCTACCTTTTTGGTTGGCTTCTTTGTTATTTATGATATTCCTGATGATTTATTTGAATGCTACTTCCATAGTGAAGATTTTAATCTTGTCAGGTGGAGGCGTTGCATTAGTTGTACTTTTATTTCAAGTTCTATTTAGAGTTCCATTACCATAAGGAAGAGAGGAAAAGATTATGGCATTACACTACTTAATTGAAGCATTTCAGACAGTGATGGATCCACTTAACCTTCTGATACTCTTTATTTCTACATTTACAGGGCTAGTTATGGGAATGCTTCCCGGATTGAGTGCTACTATGGCGATTGCACTTCTAACGGGTTTGACTTATAACCTACCAACTAATTCTGCACTAATTTCTCTAATCGGTGTGTATGTGGGTTCCATTTCTGGTGGCTGTCAGTCTGCAATACTGCTAAATATTCCAGGAACACCAGCCTCCGCGGCAACTGCTTCTGATGGATTCCCTCTGGCTAATGAAGGGAAGGGAGGCTTTGCCATTTTCCTAGCAACTACAGCGTCTTGTTTAGGGACTTTGATGAGCGTTCTATGTGTCCTAACACTAACACCACTATTAACAAGTGTCTCTTTAAAATTTGGTGCATGGGAATTTTTTCTCCTAGCTGTATTTGGTGTTGTTATTTGTGGTAATTTGACCTCTGGTGGCAATGCACTAAAAGGATGGATTGCAGGTATCATGGGACTATTTGTAGCACAGATTGGCATTGATAGTATTAACTCCTTCCCACGCTTTGCCTATGGCAATGTAAACCTGATGTCTGGCATACAGCTTATTCCTATTATGATTGGCCTATTTGGTTTTCCAGAAATCATTAATGCCTTTAAAAAGACAGAGAGTAAAGTACTCAAAATGTCTCCATTTAAATTTATGGAGGGTATGAAATGTATTGGAAAGAACTTTGGGGCAATTGTGCGCTCCTCATTAATTGGTGTAGGGGTAGGTATTATTCCAGGGGTAGGTGAGGATGTAGGTGGGTGGATGTCCTACTGGGCGACCAAGTCTAACAGTAAGGAACCTGATAGCTTTGGAAAAGGAAACCCTGCTGGCATTATTTCTGCTGAAGCGGGTAACAATGCTTGTATAGGTGGTGCAATCATTCCAATTATGTCCTTG
>JAEZKI010000533.1 GCA_023415525.1 Bacillota bacterium
CTGTTACCCCTACCACAGCTGGTAAGTTAGAGGCTACATTAGTGATTGAATATGATGATAATACAGGAGCTAAACAAATCTTTCGTCATCCTTTTGAAATGGAAGTAATAGAAAAGAATGCCACTAATCAGAAAGGTATGATGGGGCAAGAAGGAGCAGCAGGTAGAAGTGGCATGCCCATGAATGGAACCATACCTAATCCAAATCAAGGTGTGAATAAATGGGTGATAGTAGGCTTAGCTTTAGCAGTTGCCGCAGGTGTCTTTATAACCTTAAAAGTCATTAAAAAAAGAAGACAAATAAAGGAAATGCATCTTCATGAATAAGCGAGACTTAGTGTTTATGAGTATGCGTAGCTTATGGCGGCGCAAGCTACGTTCCTCACTGACTATTTTAGGTGTTTTAATTGGGACTTCCTCCATTGTCTTAATGGTTTCTCTCGCTTTGGCAATGGACCAAAACTATGAAAACCAAATGAATCAATGGGGAGCCCTAACGCTTATTGATGTAACAGAGCAGAGTAATATGGATGATTTGGTAGAAGTAGAAGAGTTAGATGATGAGGCCATTACTATTTTAGAATCTTTGCCTTATGTAGAGAAGGTGATGCCTCGTATAGAAACAAGTATGACCTTAACCATTGGGCAATATGGAACAATGCGGGAAGTGATCATTGTAGGTTATGACCCAGAGGAGTTAGAGGCTTTAGGCTATGAGGCAGAAGAAGGGCGAAACTATGAAGAGGGCGAAGAAAATGTGATTCTAGCCGGTGGTAAGCTCACTGATCAATTAGTTAAAAAGGGACAACGGGTAGGCAGTAAGACAAGTGGACAAAGAAGCACTAGTCGAAGTAATGGATTGGGTAACATGTTTAGAGAGGGATCTATGCCTAGTAGAGGAGGGATGCCTGGAGGAGGAATGCCCAGTAGAGAAATGCCTGGTGGGGAGAGGCCTTTTGGAGATCCTATGATGGGTGAAAGGGGAGAGATAGAAGAGGAAGAGACAGAGTATGATTTATTTAATGACCCAGTAAGCCTTACCTTTAATACCTTTACTTTTCGAACAGGAAATAATACATTAATGGGGCCAGGAGCCTCATCAACAAGTAGTACGACTTCTACACCTAAGCCTATAAGTGCCCAGATTGTAGGGGTTTTAGCCAGTGGTAATACGGATACAGATGATTGCATCTTTATGCCAAGAGAGATGGTCTTGAAACTTATTAAGCAAAAAGCCATTTATACAGCTAAACAAACAGGGGAGACACCACAGACAACGGTGGAAACCTATGATTCAGTTATTGTTAAGGTGACTGATTCAGAAAAGGTCACAAGGGTTCAGAGCTTGATTGAACAGGTGGGCTTTAAGACCTCTGGTGCACAAGATACACTGGAAGAAATGCAAAATATGTCTTCAAGTATTCAACTGATTTTAATGGGAATTGGGGCAATTTCTTTAGTGGTAGCAGCTATTGGGATTACCAATACTATGATGATGTCTATTTACGAACGTACAAGAGAAATTGGTGTTATGAAGGTGATTGGGGCGGTCATCTCAGATATTAAACAAATGTTTTTGGTAGAAGCCTCTATTATTGGCTTTTTAGGAGGTGTTTCTGGAGTAGTCATGTGCTATGGTATTTCATGGCTTTTAAATACCTATTGCTTAGATTTTTTTGGAGAGTTGGTAGGGACCTCTACAGATTATGAAACCTATGTTTCCATTATACCTATTGAGTTAGCACTGGCATCCATTGTTTTTGCTACTGTTATAGGACTTCTAGCAGGTTATATGCCAGCTAAAAGAGCCACACAGCTCTCAGCTTTAACAGCAATTAAAACAGAATAAAATCTTTTTGGAAAGTCATTCTCCTTTAATCCATTGTGAATTTGCTAGAAAAAGGTATTTTATGTATAATAAAAGGGAAAGTCCTATATAGGGAATTGACATATGAATTAAAGGAGAACGACAGTGAAAAAAAAGAACCCTCTAGCAATCTTTCTAATCAATCTATTAACTTTGGGATTTTATGGACTTTATTGGGTGATTGGCTCCATGGAAGATTTGAATAAGTTGGCAAAAAAAACTCTATTTAATGTGAATTTTACAAAAAAGATGCTAATGAGTACATTAGGCGCTTATCTAGCTACTTTTTGGGGCATTGGTTATAAGGTTTATGAAACAATAGATGACCCAAGTAGTTTTGCAAGTCGTTTTTTTATGGCACTGCTTATCTTTTGTATCATGATGATATTATGGCTTATTGGAATGGTGACGTTACATATTAAATTAGCAACAGGTATTAAAGAAATCCAAGGAGAGCTTGGGGTAGAGAAGAAACTCTCCCCTATCTTAGCGGGGATAATGGTCATTATGCTAGGAGCCACGATTCCTTATATGCAAAGTTATATCAATGAACTTATTAGTCATAAAAAGAATGCAATAAAACTAAAATATTATTTCAAAAATGAGTGATATATCCCTTTTTCTATAAACAACATAAAAGCTAGGCTTCTAGGGGATTCATCCCTTGTCAAGTAGACAAGTGATGAATTAAGGCGCCTAGCTTTTATGTTGTTTAAATTATTCAAAATATTATTATAATTTTAATTTTGTTATATTGTTATTTAACTTGGTTTGTATTATTCTTTAGTTTATATATCTACGTTTTTATTAAATCTCAGAGTTAAGAGAGGTAGGAGGATACAATGAATAAGATCTTGAATGGAAAAGTGATTGTAATTACTGGAGCAGGTAGAGGGATTGGCAGGGCAATGGCCCTTACCTATAGTAATAATGGAGCCACTGTTTGTTGTATTGCAAGGCATATAGATGAACTGGAGGAGACAGTATCTTTAATCCAGGGTATGGGAGGAACGGCAATGGCCATTGCTTGTGATGTGACACATTACCAAGAAATAGAGGAAGCCTTTGCACAAGTTCAAAAAAGTTTTCAAAGTGTTGATATTGTGGTGATTAATGCAGGCATAGATTGTGACAGTGCATCTGTAGAGGATTTAGATATTCATTTATGGGAAAGTGTAATAAATGTGAATCTGACAGGTGCTCTCTATACAGCAAAAGCAGCTATTCCCTATTTAAAAGAACGAAAGGGGGGGAAAATAATCACATTAGGTTCTGGAATAGGACATAAGGGAAGAGCAAACAAAGCACCTTATGCATGTTCAAAAGCAGGATTATGGATGTTAACGCGAGTGCTTGCCCAAGAATTAAGTGCTTTCAATATTAGTGTGAATGAATTAATTCCTGGCCCAGTGGATACAAGTATGAAGGATTCTAGTATAAATGATAAAGACTCTATTTTTCACATGACAGGGGAATGGGTAAAAACCCCTGAGGATATAGAAAATATAGCACTATTTCTTGCTACTCAACCATTAATTGGGCCTACAGCCCAAAGTTTTAGCTTGATGAGACGTGATCTATAGGTTACAAATAAAGC
>JAEZKI010000534.1 GCA_023415525.1 Bacillota bacterium
GAACAGTTATGGGGATTGCCACTTACCTAAAGTCTCAGAATCCTCACATCAAAATAGTCCTTGCAGATCCCGTAGGCTCCATCTTGGGTGGTGGTGAGGAAGGTAATTATCATATTGAAGGCATTGGTAATCATTTTATCCCTCGTATCTTTAATGAAGCTCTCATTGATGAAGTAGAAAAAATATCTGACGAAGAAGCTTCCTATTATGTTCAGTTACTGGGTAAAAAGGAAGGTATACTAGTGGGAGCCTCTTCTGGAGCTGCTGCAGCTGCCTCTATTAAACAGGCCTATAAAGCTAAAAAACCTGTTAATATTGTCACTGTCTTTCCAGATAGGAGTGATCGTTACTTTAGTCAAAATCTCTATGATTTTGATCTTCAACTTTCTGATTTCCGTTTCAAGGCACTTTTTGATAATTGGGCCGATGCTTATGATGGAACCATTACCGCTTCTTCTGGAGAATACCAGGAAGTCTTTGAAAATTATGAGGGTATTCTTAAAGATACTGTAGCTGCTATTCAAAAATTTGAAGGTGCACTAGTCTTAGATTTAGGTTCAGGGACAGGTAACCTAGCTCATGAAGCAGCTCTTGCAGGCTATAAGGTTTTAGGAATTGAGCCTAACGAAAGAATGCGTCAAATCGCCAGTGCCAAATATCCAGATATCATCTTCTTAGAAGGCACCTTCCTCAACTTACCTCACTCTGATGAACAAGTGGATGCCATCATCAGTAGTTATGCCTTCCATCATCTTTCTGACCAGGAAAAGAAAACTGCCATCAAGCAATTTGCCAGTAAGCTTAAACCTCAAGGTAAAATTATTTTTGCAGATACCACTTATGAGTCCACCCATGTACAAGAAGCCCTTCTTAAGGAAGCTCAAGATAAAGGTTATAAATCCCTTGCTAAAGACCTTCAAACAGAGTTCTATACGACCCACGAAGTTCTGGAAAAGATTTTTATAGAACAAGGATTTAGTCTTGAATGGGCTCAGAAAAATAAATTTGTCTGGCTTTTAATCGCTACTAGGATCTCTTAGTACGATCTGTAGTGATTTATTAGGAAATCTTTTTAATTGCGTAAAAGGAGCTATGACATGAGCTGATTTTAATCCGCTCATGTCAGCTCCTTTTTTACCTTAAAATTTCCTTATTTTACCTTGTGTATGTACAATAGGCATTCTTTTACATCATTTATTTTTATTTTGGTATTAACCTTTATAATAAAAGGTCGATATATAGATAATTATGAAAATACTAAAGATTTTTAATTTAATATCTAATTAGAGGTCTGATTATTTTAATAATAAACAAAGTACTATTCACTGTTTTAAAGCTATCTATACCTTCAGAATGAGATAACCTTCCTACTCCTGCACATAAAAAACTAAATATTCCTGAACTGATGTAAAGAAGTCTATTTTTTGCATGAGAAATACACATAGCGAAAGTTATGTTTTAAAATAGGTATTGTCAGCTTTATTAAGTTGGTAGCTTTGTAATTAACTCTTGAAATGCTTCTAACGAAAGCATTTCACAAGGTTCAAGATGCTGTAACATCATGATGCCATAGAGGCGGCAGTACCACATCTTAAGTGAGTGGTGCTTGCCGCCTTCTCATTTATACTTCTATTTCTCCTGCTTATTAGAGCATTGTACGGAAGTTCTTCTATCTTATTATTTTTCCAAGCTTTACTACCTTGGCAGTATGTTAAAGATCTCAGAATTATCCCTTAGTACAGTGTAACAATATGTCCATGCTCAGCAGATGCACAAGGTATTTATTATATTCCATCATGATTCATACGTAAGTCCAATAACCCCCCCTGTATAAAGGGATGAAAGAAGTTATAAGGCTCCAAAACAGGGTAATACTCCTCCACTTATGTTTGGAAAAAACAAGAAGGTGAGGATAAGACTTAAATTATTGATGTTCAACAGGCTTCATCACATATTTTTTAAATTTATAAATCTAGAGAAGGAGGAAGGTACATGCAGTTAATATCAATGAAAGGTCTATCAACATTACTGGGGTTTAGCATGATGATGACCATGGTTGGAGGAGGAGGGAATAACACACAACTATTAGCTAAAGAGAAGAAGGTAGCCACAAATAATAAAAAGGAAATAGTAACAAACAAAGAAGAGTCACTAGCTGAGCCTGAAGATGTTACATTAAACTTCTGGCATATTGGGGACTCAAAGACAGATATTGCTTACAATGCAGCCAAAACTGTTATAGCTGATTTTGAAAAAGAGTATCCACATATCAAAATTAAAGTAGACACCACAGAGTTTAACTCTTATAAAGTAAAAATCAAAGCAGCAGCCGCAGCCAACGAACTTCCAGATGTGTTTTATTCTTGGGGAGACAGTTTTTCTCAACCATTTGTTGAAGCAGGTAGAGTACTTGCTATTGATGAATACTTAGAAGATGGAACAAAAGATAAGTTAGTAGGAGGGGCTCTTACTAATGTTACCTATGATGGTCAAGTTTATGGGCTGACCTTTGGATTATCTTGTGGAGCTATGTTCTTTAATGAAGAACTCTTTAAAGAAAACAATATTAAGATTCCAGAAACTTATAGTGAACTCGTTACAGCCGTTAAAGCCTTTAAAGCAGGGGGCATCACACCTATGGCTGTCTCTGGTATGGATATATGGACTATAGCTATGTACTTTGATGCTATGGCATTAGAGGTTGCAGGAAATGATACGATTGTAAGAACCTTAACTAAAAAAGGCAGCTTTAAAGATCCAGCTTTCTTAAATACAGCTAATAAGTTTGCGGAACTTGTATCACTTGGAGCCTTCCCAGAAGAAGCAGAAGCTCTTACAAAGGATGAATCAGATATTGACTTCTTTGCAGGTAGAATCCCAATGCTCTTCAATGGTAGCTGGACAGCAGGTATAGTTTATAGAGCAGATCCACAAATTCTAGATAGCCTTATTGTAAGAGGTTTCCCAGTATTTGAAGATGGTAAAGGAAATAAGAAGCAATTTACAGGTGGTGCAGTAGATACCATCATGATTAATGCAGATACAAAGCACAAAGAAGCAGCTGTAACATTCCAAAAGTATTTCTGTGAAAACATGGCACGTGAAGCTTATCTTGCAGGTGCTTACTTACCAGCTTGGAAAGTTGACGTCGATGAAACTAACATCAATCCACTTACTGTTCAACTTGCAGAGCTTACAAGGGAAGCTGAAGGCTTTACACTCTGGTGGGACACTTTACTTGATGACAATGATAGAGAAGTTTACTACTACGCACTTCAAGAACTTTTTTTGCAAGATATTACACCAAAGGAATTTATAGAGAAGCTTGAGTCCATTTATTACCAATAGAGAGAGGTGAATAATCATTCACCATAAATTTTATATAACAATGGGGGAAATTTAATGAAAAAAATAGAGAAATATCAATGTACATTTAACACGCTATATGACTTTAATAATATGGCTTTTAGTGAGAATATAGCAGTTATAGATAGTGTGGCAAATGAGGAATATACCTATAAAGAACTTAATAAATACATTACTGCTTTAGCTAAAGGGCTACTTGCTAAAGGATTAAAGTCTCAAGATATACTAGCAGTAATGGGCACATCTAGTGCCAATTACTTAGCACTTACTTTGGCCGCTTTAAAGTTAGGAATTACTATTTCTTTACTGGATGTTAATTATAAGCCCAGAGAATTGCAGTATATTCTTAATAAATGTAAACCCAAAATGTTTATAGCAGATAAAAAAATATTGAACAACTTAAGCATATACACTCTTTTAACAGATACTTTACCCCTAAATAAATCTAATATAATTGGCTTAGATAATGAGCAGGATATACAAGCACTCATTCAGGCTGGATCTGATATCTCAGATTCCACTTTAGAGTTTGTTATTTCCAGTGTACAAGAAAGCAATAATGCTGCTATACATTTTACATCAGGAACAACTGGGCACCCTAAAGCTGTGGTACATACTTATCAAAGTATTGTAAATGGCGTAATTGCCTCCAATGTATCTTATAATTATACCTCTAAAGATACTATACTTCTTGCCTTACCCATGTCTCATGTTATGGGCTATGAATTAACTGCTCTCCTTGCCTTAAGTACTGGAGCAACTTTAGTTACAGTTGGTAAATTTAGGACAAATACTGTCTTAGATGCCCTAGAAGAGTATAAATGTACTGCTTTTCATGGCGTTCCTACAATGTACCATTTTTTGTTGAATGAAAGAAAAACACACACTCTTGAGTCTTTAAAGATAGGGATGATAGGTGGTTCAGTAACTTCTGCTCAAGAACGCTTAAATATTATCCAAAAGCTTGGTTTAGATAAACTTATTAATGTTTATGGACAAACAGAGATTCTGGCAGCCTCTCAGACAGATATAAGTATTCCTATAGAAGAGCAGGTAAAGACAACTGGCAAACCCCTAAGCAATGTTATGATTCGAGTAATTGACGATTTAGGGCAAGATTTACCAGCGGGTTCCAAAGGGGAAATTCTTATAAAAACAACGGCTTGTATGCTTATGTATTTAGATGATACTCATGCCACTTTAAATACATTGAAAGAGGATTGGGTATATACAGGAGACTTGGGGCATTTAACAGAAGATGGTTACTTAGTTCTTGATGGTAGAATAAAGGATATTATTATCAAGGGTGGTGAAAACATTTCTCCTACAGAAATAGAGAATGTCTTAAAGGAATATCCCTTAATACAAAATGCTTGTGTTTTAGGTCAACAGGATCCTTTATTCGGTGAAGAAATTGTTGCCATCATCACTACTAAGGATAATTTACCTATAGATATTAGTGACGTACAACTTCATTGTAGTCAGAACCTAGCAAAATACAAAGTTCCAAAGCATATAAAGATGGTTACAGAATTACCCGTCACATCCAGTGGTAAAATACAAAAATATAAACTAAAGGAGGTATTAAATGAGGTATTTAACAATTAAGTCAACTTCCTCTTGTCTGGGAAGTGATAAAAGAGATCTAACATTAGACAAGCAAGCTTTTAAGGAATACAATCCAGATACACCTGCAAGCAAGGTGGACCATGTGGTTGACCATGTATTAGGTAGAGAGCTACGTTATCACTTAGACCCTAATAAAGAAACCGCTTTATCAATGGCACAAAAAGCTGCCCATCAATGCTTAGCTCAAGTAGGCCTTACTGGAAAAGATATTGACCTAATCATTTATCAAAGTAATATCCCTGAATACTTTACACCCCCTACTGCACTTATGTTACATGCCTATCTAGGGTGTTCTGAACATGTCATGTGTTACGATATGAATGCTAACTGTGTAGGCCTACTGTTTGCCTATATACATGCCACCGCAATGTTGAATTATGACAATCGTATCCATCGTTGTTTACTCGTACAATCCGATTATTTCACATCTGTTTGTCGACCAGATAACCTCATCTCATCTTTTGCCTTCACTGATAATGCT
>JAEZKI010000402.1 GCA_023415525.1 Bacillota bacterium
CCATACCCTTTACTTTTATTATGGATCACCTAGCGATATTGTAGAACAGTTTGTAAAGCAAACAGGGCAGTCCTTATTGCCGCCTAAGTGGGCATTTGGGGTATGGGCTTCTGCTAATAGATGGAACTCTCAAAAACATATAGAGGAGCAGCTGGAGCTTATAAAAGAAAATAACTATCCTGTGTCTGTTCTAGTGATAGAAGCATGGAGTGATGAGGCAACCTTCTATATTTGGAATGGGGCAACTTATAAACCAGTAGCAGGAAGTGAAAGCTTCAAGCTCAGTGATTTTGAGTTTCATGAGCCTTGGAAAAATCCCATGGGAATGATTGAAGCCATTCATGAAGAGGGAATGAGACTAGTTCTTTGGCAAATTCCAGTTCTTAAGGAATTAGACCCTGGTCAAGTAAGCAGACAACATGAGGAGGATTGTGCCTTTGCTGTGCAAAATCAGTTGGTAGCAACAAATCCTGATGGAACACCTTATGGTATTCCAAAACAGTGGTTTATAGGGTCTATGCTTCCTGACTTTATGCGTACAGAAACCTGCAATTGGTGGCATGAAAAACGAAACTATTTATTAGAAGAGATGGGTGTGGATGGATTTAAGACGGATGGTGGTGAATTTGTCCATGAGGACGAAACGCTTTTTTATGGGCAAAGAGAGGGGAAACAAGTAAGAAATCTCTATCCTGCTCAGTATGAAGAAGCCTATGAGAAAATGGTAGGGCCTAAGAGGGTTTTATTTAGCCGAGCAGGCTATATAGGCGCTCAAAAGACACCCTTTCATTGGGCAGGAGACCAGCTTTCTACATTTAGTGAGTTAAAGGCTGTATTACGTGCAGGCTTATCCCTTTCCTTATGTGGCGTTCCTTTCTGGAGCTTTGATATTGCAGGTTTTGCGGGAGCCTTACCTTCTAAAGAATTATATTTAAGGGCCACAGCCCTAGCTGCCTTTGCACCTGCTATGCAATGGCATAGTGAACCAGCAGGGGGTCAATTCTCAGAAATTCTAAAGGGCATAGAAGGAACCAATGACCGCAGCCCTTGGAATATGGCTAAGGTCTTACAAGATGAGGAGATATTAAAGGTAGCTACCTTCTTTGCAAATCTTCATATGAATTTTTTGCCTCACCTTTATTCTGAAGCTATTAAAGCTTGTGAACAAGGGTTGCCTTTAATGAGACATTTGGTATTTGATGCCAGTGAAGACGAAAGAAGTATCGACTGTGAAGATGAATATAGGATAGGTGACTTGCTTGTTGCCCCTGTGGTAGAAGAAGGGAAAAAGAAACGAAAGATTTATTTGCCTCAAGGGAATTGGTACGACTTATGGGAGGGTACAAAATACCAAGGTAGAAGAGAGATTGAGATGGAGGTACCTTTTAATAGAATCCCCTTATTTTTAAAAGAAGAGGGTGCTATTGCCGTAAATGTGGATGAGCAGATGCTACTAGGAACGACTATAGGAAATAACGTAGAGGAATATAACAACTTATGTATTGTCTATGGAGGAGATTATAGTAATTATCAATTTAGGGATGAAAAAGGTACAAGGCCTAGAAACTATATTGCTATTGAGGACTTTGCAAAGAGACAGCGATTGACACTCTAAAAAACGAGAGGGTATAATGGCTCATAGGAGATGCTTAAAAGAAGAGGATAGTGGGAAGAGGATGACACATGGGAAGAGTAACAATTAAAGATATTGCTAGAGAAACAGGGCTATCTATAGCGACAGTATCTTATGTTTTAAATGGTAAAGATAATGTATTGGAGGAGACAAAAAAGCTCGTTCAAGAAACGGCCGAACGGTTAGGGTATATTCGTAATTACTCGGCGCGTAGTTTGGTTATGAATAGAAGTAATTTAATTGGTGTAGTGATTCCTCAAACAGAGCCAGGGAGAGCCATGGTATTTGAAAATCCCTTCTATAGTGAGATTTTATCCAGTATAGAGTATCATGCCAGAAAGATAGGTTATCATATTCTTATTTCTGGAACAGATGCAGATGAAAATTATTACAATCTAGTGACAGAGCGTAATTTAGATGGAATCATTGTTATTGGGGCCTATTCCGATGCCTTTTATAAAGGCTTAATGACCACAAAAGTGCCTATGGTACTAGTAGATTCCTATATTCAAGGCCAAGCTTTTAATGTAGTAAGTATTGATGACATTGAAGGGGGATATAAGGCCACGCGTTATCTTTTAGAAAGAGGGCACAAGGATATTGCGTTTATGGCAGGCTGCTTTAAGAAAGATGGAGTTTGTGAAAGACGTTACCAAGGCTATAGGAAAGCTATGGAGGAAGCCCATTTAACCATTAAAGAAGAGAATATATTAACAGCCTACACGGATTTTGATTCTGGAAGACAGATGGCAAAAAAGATGGTAGAGACAACCAAAGCAACTGCTGTTTTCTGCGATGCAGATATATTGGCCTTAGGTGCCATTAAAGAATTAACTGAGATGGGTAAAAAAATTCCAGAAGACATTTCTATTATTGGATTTGATAATTTAGGCATAGCTGGCTATAGTACACCCGGTTTAACGACTGTGGGACAAGATGTCTTTGAAAAGGGAAAAAAAGCAGTTGAGCTTATTCAGTATACGATTCAAAACAAAGATGGAAAGCCTCAAGTGATTACACTAGAAACTTATATTGTAACTAGAGAGTCCGTAATGGAGAGAAGAGACAGGGAGGTATATGAGAAATGATTAGAAAATATGTTTATGGAGTGCCTATTCCAACAGATGCAGTAATAAAAGAAATAGAGGTTAAGAAGGAACCACTTCCTTATTTTAAAACCCATGGACAGCCTTTAACTTGGAGCTATGAAATGGAGGAAGAGGACATTGTCTATGGATTAGGAGAAAATGTGCGAGGGATAAACAAGAGGGGTTGGCTTTATGAGAGTAACTGTAGTGATGAACCCCATCATCGTGAAGATAAACATTCATTATATGCTGCACATAATTTCTTGGTCATAAGTGGTAAGCAAAATAGAGGTATTTTTGTTGATTTTCCTGGAAAAGTTCTCTTTGATATTGGTTATACCCAGTTTAATAAGCTAAGTATTCAGCCAGAAGGACCTAATG
>JAEZKI010000078.1 GCA_023415525.1 Bacillota bacterium
AACAGAATATCTTTTTTTTACTTTTAGTAGGACTAATCGTTGGAACATTATTTGATAGCTTTACAGGTTTTATACAGGTGCTTATAGACCCAGTTAGTTTTCAAGTGGTCCAAGGCAAGATGCAAGCTAGCTTTAGCACAGTGAATAAAGAAGTCTTATTTTTAGCCACTTTAATGATAATAGGTGCACTGATCTATTGCTCTTTTTATCTGAAGTATTTAGATGTTATGGCATTAGGTCGCGAAACAGCTATTAGTTTAGGCATTAGCTATGACCACGTGGGAAAACATATGTTAGTTGTTGTAGTGCTCTTAACTGCAGCTGCTACAGCTTTGGTAGGGCCCATTACCTTTCTTGGACTTTTGGTAGTGAATATTGGACGTTATATGCTGAGAAGCTATAAGCACAGTCATTTGCTCCTCATGGTTTTCCTTGTCAGTATGGTGGCACTTATAGGTGCTCAGTTCTTAATTGAAAGAGTACTGAATTATGGCATGAGTGTGGGAATTATTATTAACTTTGTAGGTGGTATTTATTTTATTTATTTAATTATTAGAGGGAGAACACAATGATTCAGATTAGCAATGTAACAAAGAGTTATCAGGACAAAAAAGTAGTAAATAATGTTTCCCTCATGATTCCAAAGGGAAAATTAACTTCTTTTATAGGTCCTAATGGAGCGGGAAAAAGCACCTTATTATCTATAATGAGTAGATTAATGCCCAGTGAAGAGGGTGAGGTGCTTATAGAAGGGAAGAAGCTAGAAGAGTGGAAACCCAATCAATTAGCCAAGAAAATGGCTGTTCTAAGACAAAATAATCATTTGAATCTACGCCTGACTATTCGCCAGTTAGTGAGTTTTGGTCGTTTTCCCCATTCAGGTGGACGTATGAAGGAGGAAGATGAAGAAAAAGTAGATGAGGCGATTAGCTATATGCAGCTTCAAGATATAGAGCATAAATATTTAGATGAACTCAGTGGAGGACAAAGGCAACGGGCATATATAGCCATGGTGCTGGCTCAAAATAGTGACTATATTCTTTTGGATGAACCCCTTAACAACCTGGATATGAAACATTCAGTAGAAATTATGAAAATTTTACAGAAGCTTACCAGGGAATTGGGAAAAACAGTGATTATCGTTATACACGATATTAACTTTGCCTCTTGCTATTCAGATTATATTGTAGCTTTAAAAGAGGGGATAATAGAGAAAGAAGGAACCAGTGAAGAACTTATTGAGGAGAAGGTACTAAGTACTATTTACGAGATTCCTTTTAAAGTTCAACAGATAGAAAAGCAAAAAGTCTGCATTTATTATTAAAAAATATGAGGAGGAAGAGGACTAAGACAAGAATTTTGAAGTGGTCCTTATAAAAAAATGAAAAACAAATTATTTTTTGTCAGTTTAGCAACATTAGCAGTGACTTTAACAGGATGTGGTACAACCAAACAAACAGGTGAAGGCGTAGTAACATCTACACCACAGGCAGAAGTGTCACAAGAGAAAGAAGAATCAGAGACAGTAAAAGTAACTCATGCACAAGGTAAGACAGAAGTACCACGTAACCCTAAAAATGTGGTCGTATTTGATTATGGCACATTAGATGCATTGGATACACTAGGGGTAGAGGTGAAAGGGGTTGTACCAGGGAATTTGCCTGAATACCTTAAACACTATGATAGTGAAGCTTATGTGAATGTTGGAGAGTTATTTGAACCTAACCTTGAGAAGATTTATGAATTAGAACCAGAACTTATTATTATTGGAGGCAGACAAGCAGATTTCTATGATCAGCTTACAGAAATTGCTCCAACCATTTCTATGAGTTTGGATAATGACAATTATGTAGAGTCTTTTAAGACCAATATGACTTATTTAGGGAAAATCTTTGATAAGGAAGAGGAAGTTAAGGAGAGATTAGGAGCCATTGATACGGCCATTTCGGAAGTAAGTACGTTAGCTAAAGAAAAGAGTGCAAAGGGTCTTATTGTTCTTGCTAATGATACAGCTATTAGTGTTTATGGCCCATCTTCACGCTTTGGAATTATTCATCAAGATTTTGGTGTGGAGCCTGTTGATACCACCATTGATACCTCTAATCATGGTCAAAAGGCAACGTTTGAGTATATTGTAGAAGAGAACCCTGACTATTTATTTGTAGTGGACCGTGCAGCCATAGCAGGTGGTGAAAATACAGCACAAGTCCTTTTTGAAAATGAGTTAATGAAAGATGTATCCGCTTATAAAAATAATCGCATTGCCTACCTAAATCCTCGCGCATGGTATGTGGCAAGCGGTGGCTTTACTTCTACAGAAATTATGATTAATGAAGTAAAAGAATTACTTAATCGCTAAACAAAAGGGCCTTTTTAGGGAAAATAGAGAGCTATAAAGCTTCTAGTTTTAACTAAAAAGGCCTTTTATTTTAAAGTTTGAATTAAAAGTTAGAATTAAATAAACTTAATATAATACAAAGAAAATAATATATGATATAATATTTTTAAATAATTATGTAGAAAAAAGATAGAGTAGATAAAAAGGTGGGAAGATATGAAAAAAGTATATCAAGTCTTTGTAGACACACTTAATTTTTCTTGGAATGGGGAACAGAGAGCACTAATCAGAGGATTTATAGAAAAAGGCTGTTTACCTGTGGGCATGGACAATATATATGCTTTAGATGATAAAGAGGAGAGCTGGGTAAAGAGTCAGTTAGAAAACAGTGATTACTATGTACTCTTTATAGGAGAGCAAGCAGGTCAAGATACACTAAAGCGGATGGAATATATTGACCAAACACTAAATGATGCAAAAAGTAAAAACCTACCCATCCTTATTTTTGCTTATAAAGGAGAAAGTTGCTTCAAATTTATAAGTGAGGAAAGTAATATAACCTTAAGAGTTCGAATGCAAGAAATAAAGAAGAAAATATGGGAGGAAGCTTTTGTACAGTATTGGGATACAAGAGAAGAACTCTTCGATAAAGCATTAGTGGGTGTGTGGAAGTATGTGGAGGAGCAGCCTCAAGTAGGATGGATTAGAGGGGATTGTGTAGGAAGGCAAGTCTTGTTAGAAGAAATTAAAAAGCTTCAATTAGAAAAGAAACTTCTTTTATCACATATTACAGAGCTAGAGGAACAGATGGCTTCAATGAGCAAAGAGGTTGTAATAGGTGAAAATAAAGGAACTTCTAAACTAGGGCGTTTGCAAATCTTTGGAACCTATAAAGAGGATAAACAGGGGGTTGTATTTAATTGGAAAGAGATGATTGATTTAGAACGCCTCTTTGCTTTATGGGGACCTTTTTTACTTGATTCTCAGAAGGATGCGGCTGCAAAGACTCGCCTTTTAGAGATTATTTCAAAGGAGTATCATTATGGCATGAAATATGTTTTTGAAATAGATGATAAGGCCTATCATCAATTAAAAGTTCACTTAGTACGAGAGAAACTGGTTAAAAATTTTGAGGTAGAAGCCCATGGTGGGGGTGTAACAGAATTCTTAAAAATGACAGAAAAAGGTAAAAGACTTTTGAGTAATTAAAGGCAAGATTTGTAATAAAACCATAAAAGAGCAAGGAATCCTTATTTACAACCCATGAAAATTTCTTTACTATGGAAGAGAGTATAAGATTACTAGTATCTAGAAATGTACATAAAACAGAAAGAAATTGAGGGATAGTAAATGGAGATTTTAAAAAAGTATTTAGAAGAGCTCATTGATAAGAGTACACCAGAAAAGCCTATTTGGAACATAGAGAAAGTACTTGATAGCAGTAAGCCTTCTTGGAATTATATTGATGGATGTATGATTAAAGCTATTTTAGAAATGTATACGATTACAGGGGAAGAAAAGTACCTTGCCTTTGCAGATGCCTTTATTGAT
The DNA here is from genome assembly GCA_023415525.1 of Bacillota bacterium. GTDB lineage: Bacteria > Bacillota > Clostridia > Lachnospirales > Cellulosilyticaceae > Sporanaerobium. Next base: position 3,890 of record JAEZKI010000078.1, read on the forward strand.
CATCATGTGCAAGAAGATGGCACAATCAAGCAATATAATCCAGAAGAATACAATATTGATAATATTAATGCAGGAAAAGTATTATTTGACCTTTATACCATAAAGGGAAAAGAAAAATATAGAAAAGCTATTGAGAATGTTTATAGTCAAGTAAAAGGTCAACCTCGTACAAAAGAAGGAAACTTCTGGCATAAGATGATTTATCCTAATCAAGTATGGTTAGATGGCCTTTATATGGGACAACCTTTTTATATGGAATATGAAACCCAGTTTAATCAGAAAGAAAATTACCAAGATATCTTTAATCAGTTTGCCAATGTAGAAAAAATAATGAAGGACCCTGTAACAGGACTTTATTTCCATGGTTATGATTCTTCTAGAGAAGCCAAGTGGAGTAATAAAGAAACAGGCCTTTCCAAGAATTTTTGGTTGAGAGCCATTGGTTGGTATGTTATGGCCCTTATTGACACTTTAGAAAAGATGGATAAGAGCTATAAAGAGGGGTATGAACAATTGATGCATGCCTTTAAAGATGTAATGACAGCTATGCTTAAGTTCCAAGATGAAAGTGGTATGTGGTATCAAGTGATTGACCAAGGAAGCCGAGAAGGAAACTATCTTGAAACAAGTGGTAGTG
>JAEZKI010000136.1 GCA_023415525.1 Bacillota bacterium
TTTTTTATCCGCAATAAATACGCCAATTAAGATCAAGGCAGCACCACCTATTCCCATAAAAGAAAGTTGTTCCTTTAAAACAAATGTAGCAGCTACCATGGTTGAAAAGGGATTAACATAGATATAGTTATTGGTTACAACTGTGCCTAGCTTTTGAATGGCTTTATTCCATAAGACATAACAAATGCCACTTCCTAAAATACCTAGGTATAAAACACAAAATAAAAGGGTTCCTTCATTGAGCATGGGGGCTATCAAAAACGGCCTGCCTTCTAAAAGCCCAATGGGTAGCGCCGTTACAAAACCCCATAGCATCACGCGACGGGTTAAAAGCAAACAATCATAGCTATGAACTTGCTTCTTGAGTAGTACAGAATAACTTGCCCAACATAAAGCTGCCCCAATGGAGAGCATATCCCCTAAAGGATTAAGCTTAAGAATCACTGTTCCGTTAAACACTACAAGGGCAACCCCTATAATGGCAATCAAAAATCCTAAGAAAATACTTGGCTTGAGTTGTTCATCTTCTAAGAAAAAATGGGCCAGAATAGCTGTAAAAATAGGTGCAGCAGCCACTAATATACTTACATTCGAGGCCATAGTATAAGTTAGCGCATAATTCTCCGTTAAAAAATAGAGGGTACACCCTAAAATGCCTAAAACTAAAAATCGCATTTCTTCCTTAATACTCAGCTTTAATACCTTTGGTCGTAAAATCCATAAAACTCCATAAGCAATGGCAAACCGCATAAGCATAATTTGAACTGGCGAATAATAATCCAACAAAAGCTTACTTGCTATAAAAGTTGTTCCCCAAATAATAATGGTAAACAATGCAAAAATATGTGCCATTGATGTTGTAAGTTCTCTTTTCATCTTTATCCCCTTAATTCTATCTATTTTAAATATTATTACATTATACCTTGCATTTATCAAATAAAAAATAGCCTTCTACTATATTTCGTCTGAGTGTACAAGATTATGCCTAAATATCCTATTTCATTTTATCATTTTAGCCATTTTACTTTACTGAAACCATTGTGCCTACTCTTGGATTTTATACAAAAAAGAAACTGTAATGTCCTCTTTCTTTTTAATCTAGGACATACAGCTTCTTAGTATTTTGTTACTATATATTTTTACCCTTTTAAATGCCCTTCGGCGATGAGAAAAGCACTCACCTCTTAACCCCCTTAAATGTATTGGGGAAATACTTCCCTTGCATCCCTTATAGGTTAGGAAGGAGTCTAATTTATACTAAAGTAGAACTTTACTAGCCATAAAAGTGGCCTTATCTCTCTTTATCTATAGGCAAACTGACATCCGTTTAAAATGGATTATTTCGTATATTCCTTAACCCATTTAATAATGTTTGTACGCACTTCATCCTTACAAGATGCTTGGGTTAAAAGATCATTTCCATGAGGTGATTCATTGAGCTCAATTACTTTTTTAGGTGTTGTAATAACTTGTTCTGCTATTTTTTTAGTAACATCTTGATAATATTTTCCTAAAATATCATTCTTTGAGTAGTAAACAAGAATGGGCACATGCTTTAATTTTTGAGTATCCACAACAGATTGATCTTCTTCAGATAAAGAGAGAATCACTGCTGTCTTTACTGTATAACCTAACTTCTCTTTGCTCATAATTTGAAGCAAATCTTTTGAACCATGGCATCCACCGATAAATACTACATTCGTCGTATCTATGTTGGCTGCATATTTTTGTAATGTATACTCAATAGCTGCTTCTACATTACAGGTATCCCAATTTTTCCATGTCACATTAACTGCAAGAAAGCCTTCTTTTGACATTTGTTCTGGGAAATCACCCCATCCAGATTTATCAGCTCCACCATTGTGGGCAAAGAAAACAACCGGATATTTTTTGTCTTTTATCATATCCTTTGGCAAAAAAACATCTTGTTCCAATGAAAAATAAACCTCTGTATTTGTTGCTTCTGGCTTTGTTACTTGTGTAGTAGCTGTTGTAGCAGGTGTTTTTTCTCCTTCCGTAGCTGCATAGACTAAACTACCAGTTACTGTCATACATGTGACCATAAAAATTATCAAAATACCCTTTTTCATTTTTAATCCATCTCCTAATTATTTTTTGAGTTTGTACAAAATCAAATCTTTATGAGATGATAATAATATTTATAACACCTTTATAAAATATAAAATACGCACAAAATATTAGCAAATATTCATTTTTATTATGTTAAACCATACTTTTTCCGAAAGTTTGTAGGTGATTCACCATAATGATTTTTAAAACTACGTATGAAGTTAACTTCTTCTCTAAAACCTACCCTCTCACAAATTTCGCAAACAGGTAGTACTGTGTTTGTCAGCATCTTTTCCGCAATCTTCAAGCGATAATGAATCAAATAAGCAATGGGGGTATTACCCGTTAATTCAAGAAAATAGTGATTGAGGGCATTGCGATTTAAATGAAAATGTCGGGTTAAATCCTTAATTGTAATTTTATTCATATAGTTGGTATGTAAGTAATCCAAAATTTCCGCTACTTGAGTAAGGTCTCTATCGCAGGTAATACACGGTTCTTCCGGTCTATAAGTACTATATTTTTCTTGGATTAGAATAAGTATTTCAATAAGTATGGAACGACTTCGACATGGCCAAAAAGTATCTCTTTCCATCATCAATTCATCTTGCAACTTATTGAATTTTTGACATAATAATTGTAGCATTAAGATATCTATATTTATACCTCCCTCATAAGTATCGCTTCTTTCAATAAAGGGAGTGAAAAAATATTTATCTTGAAAAGAAGAACTGTTATTAATCTCAGAATTATCATTTGTAAAGATATTATTAAGCGTTAAATTATTGTTAATGGCTTCTGGATGGAAATAAATACAATCAGCTTCATATGTGTTTTGGCTAATTAGTGCCACTTTATCTTGATGATTGAAACAAAGGACACAAGGAGATGAGAAGACACGATTTTTATTATTTATTTTAATAATCACTGTTCCTTTTTTAATAAGTACTATTTTAAGGCACTCTCTATTAAATGTACCTTCAAACTTCTCATAGGGCTTACAAATAATTTTTAAAGTATAATCTTTATAAAAACATTCACCTATTTTCCACTCGTCCATATTTCTACTCCTTAGTATCCATCAAAACTGACCAACCCAGCCTTTTTATACCCTTTTTTGCCTTTTTTCTACATCGTTTCAAAAACATCAAAATCCCCGCTATACTCCTAGGAGCAAGGCGAGGATCTTATTCTACACTCTCAACATACTTCGTACCATTTTAAATACTATAGTTATTATTCTATAACCATAGCATAACTCATAACTTATCTTAAAACAAGTCTCATTCATTCAAGTGAAGCTTTTTCTTTACTAAAACGATAACCTTATCTGCACCTGCTTCCTGAAACCCTTCTTTCATCATTTATTGAAGGCCTCTAATTTATCCCATATAGTAGGAGTCATGGTCAAGCATTTTTGTAACACCAATCCAAAAGTCCTTCAATCTATCATCATATTCTTCTATGTAAGGGTACCCTAAATCTGAATTAAAATATAAATACTCAATGAAGGTATATAAATGGATTATCCAATGGTTTGCCACTTTCCATCATCTTATCTTGTTCCATCCCTTCCTACCTTTATCAGTCCTATATACTTCAATATCTGGTAGATACTTTCAACCTTACACCTATCAGCATGTCTGGTGAAGACCTTAAGACTTGCTTATAACAGCGCTTATAAACATAAGAGGAATCCCCCCTAATGCAAAAAATCATTATGCTTTAGCAATAAGTGTTCCAAATGCTCTACACACCTCAACATCTTCATTCTTAGGTTCTTCTTGAATAATGAGCCCTTCAGCCACTAGTTCAGCTCCATAAGACTTCATTCTTTCTTCCCATGTCCTCATCCATTCACCGTCCCCCCATCCGTATGAACCAAATAAGGCTACTTTTTTCCCTGATATTTTATCTGACAATGCTGTTACAAGTGGTTCTATATACTCTTCATCCAATTCTTCTACTCCTACAGCTGGACACCCTAAAATAATCACTTCTTCATTCATAATATCTACTGCCTTAACTTCCTCTACACTAATCAGCTCAGCACATTTTCCTCCTGCCTCAATCCCCTCTCTAATTAATGTTCCCATTTTTCTTGTATTTCCTGATCCACTATAATAAATGATTTTCATCCTGACACCCTCCTATCTATTTTTTTGTATTGCTTCTTGATAAGAGTATTATAATAGCTATGCATCATTTATAATGTGATTCACATCAAAATTAATCAAATTTAATTAAATATAATTTTCTATACCTTCTTGATTTAATATGATCATGCTTTTAGTTCCCACTAATTCTATGAGACCTTCCTCTTCAAATTTCTTAAGCTTTCTGCTAATGGTTTCACGAGTAACACCAATATAATTTGCCATCTCTTCTCTAGAGACTGGTAACTTAAGTATTAGCTTATCCCCTTTGGCTAAGGCATATTTCTCAGTTAAATCAAGTATTAAATAGGCCATCCTTGAATCAATATCATTTGTTGCTAGATTTTGTGCTAAGTTTTCTGCTTCTGCTAATCTATTGCCCACACTCTCTAATAACTCAATGCCAATTTCAGGATTATGCATAACAATATCTTTCATCTCTTCTTTAGTCAAAATACAAACCATGGTTTTCTCCATAGCTCTTGCATTAAACTTATAAGCTGAGCTTTTTAACAAGTCTAATTCTCCAAAAAAATCACCTTCTGAAAGGATATGCAATATTTGTTCTTTGCCATCTTTCGTATATTTATACAGTTTAATCTTACCTATATTAATAAAATACAATACTTCCGAAATATTTCCTTCTACAAAAACGACATCTCCTTTATCAAAAGACTTATGTTTAATCTTATTAATAATCTTAAGCAGATGATCACAATCTAGATTTTTAAATATAGGCACCTTACTGGCACAAAATTTTTTTTCACAACTACTGCAACCATTTGATCCCATTATGCTCTCCTTAAATAAACGCATTTTGCTTATTCTTTTTATTGGGATAGCTTAAAATAACCCCATCCTCTTACATATACTTTAACAGAATATATCTTTTTATACTATATCGACAGGTATGTATAAAACAAACAATGGAGTGTCCCAAGTCATAACACCTTTTAGGACACTCCATTGTTTTTCCCACTTATTATGCTGCCTTTGTAATATCTTCACCTGGTGCAAATAATTCATAATGGATATTTTCTTTTTGTACACTTAGTGCAATGAGAGAGTGATACATTGTTCGCATAAACTCTACTGGCCCGCAGAAGTAAAATTCCGTATTTTCTTCTACATATTGACTTAAATATTCCTTTGTTAATCTACCTTCCACGTCATAATTCGTTTTCATTTTATCCTCATTTGTAGGACGTGTATAGACAATTGTTGACTTCACTGTACTATCTTTTAATGCGTTTATTTCTTCATTAAAAGCATGATACTCAGAATTTGTTAGACTATAAATAAGATGTGCAGGACGTTTTTTATGCATTGCCTCATAAGCCATTGTAAGCATAGGCGTAATCCCAATTCCTCCACCGATTAATACAACAGGTGCTTTTTCATCCTTTAGTACAAACTTACCCATTGGTACTGAAACTTGTACAATATCACCCTTCTGAACTGTATCGCAAAGTAGTTTACTTACATTTCCTCTTTCTTCTCTCTTGACGCTTATTCTATAATATTC
>JAEZKI010000152.1 GCA_023415525.1 Bacillota bacterium
AGAGGCTTGTATCAGCAATATGCTAAAGGTAGCTTAAGCTTACATCAGGCAAGAGAAGAAAAGGCAGAAGCGCTCAAGGCTTATGAAAGAGGAAAAGCCCAATATGAGTTATTTATAGAGTTACACACTATACGACAAAAATTAGAGAAATTAAAGGAAGAAGGCTTTAATAGTATATTAGAATGGGAACTATTAGAAGCTATTGAGAAGCTTATTCATCAAGAAGAATAAAGGGAAAAGTGGTTTACAAGAAGGGCCTTTGTATCAAAGAGAAATCTATGAAGTATTTCCAAGACAAGAGGTACGGTACTTATCCATAGAAGAAGTTGAGAATTACTTAAAAGAAAAAGATAGGGAAGCAGTTAAAAGATAGAGTGTACGCAAGAACGAAATATATAGGGGGTGAGGGAGAACAATGCTTTATCTAGAGGCTTTTATTTTTCCAAGTGCTAGTATAGAATACGATTTTTTGCTTTCTATAAAGAGGACCTGTTATGATTCCTTTTATCCCTTTAAAGTATTAGCTGAGAGGGGATTAGAACGCCTGGATTTTGAACCTATTACGCTTTTATATGGAGGAAATGGGTCAGGAAAGTCCACAGCTCTTCATGTTATAGCAGAAAAACTCCAACTTATTCGTTCGGCCACCTATAATCGTTCCAATTTTTATGAGACTTATGTGGGCTTATGTGAAGCCAGGCAGTTAGAAGCTATTCCCAAGCATAGCCGGATTATGACAAGTGACGATGTGTTTGACTATATGCTAGACATTCGTGCCCTAAATCAAGGAGTAGATAATAAGCGAGAAATCCTTTTTAAAGAATGCTTAGAAGCGAAATATTCGGATTTTAAAATGAAATCCTTAGAGGATTATGAGGCGTTAAAAAAAATAAATAGTATAAGGAAAAGCTCCCAATCCAAGTATGTAAGAAAAAATTTAATGGATAATATACGGGAATATTCCAATGGAGAAAGTGCTTTACGGTATTTTAATCAAAAGATTGAACCTGATGGGCTCTATATTTTAGATGAACCTGAAAATAGTCTATCTCCTCAAAGACAACTGGAGTTAGTAAAGGTGATTGAAGAAGGGGCACACTATCTAGGATGTCAATTTATCATAGCTACCCACTCACCTTTTTTTCTAGCCTTACAAGGAGCTAAAATTTATGATTTGGATGAAGTGCCTGTTGGCATAAAGAAATGGACAGAGCTAGAAAGTGTTCGGTTTTATCAAGCTTTTTTTAAAGCTCATGAAGATGAATTTTAAAGATAAAAAGTTAGTTTGGGTTGGACGAACCACTCTAAAAGAAATTAATATATTCATAAATCATTCACAAAAATATGGTTATAATAAAGTAGATGAAATGTGCAAGATTAAGAGAGAAAGTAAGTTAATATTGTGATTGTTAAAAAACTTAAATATTGATATAATAAATTTAGGAACTAAAGGAGAAAAAGATTATGATGACTAAATTCAAGGAGTTCCCACTAACAGTCGAGGAGGTTAGAGGAATGATTAAGAAAGAAAAATCCAGTAAATATGTTTGGGTAGGTATTGCAATTGGGGTAATAATGGCACTAGTAGGCGTTATTATTTGGTTAGCTAAGAAAAATTGCAAAGATGTAGAAGAGCATTACGAATACTTTGATGACATGGATGATGATAAGGATTATGATGATTTCGAAGATTTCGATGATGACCTTTATGAAGATGATGATCAAGTAGAATATGTAAAAATTAAAGATTTTATGGATTATGCAGATGATGAACAAGAGACCACTAAAAAAGAAGTAGAAGAAGCCCCTGAAGAAAATTAAAAAGAGTAAAATAAAGTTACTTTGCATAGAACAGACACAATGACTCAAGCTTTGTGTCTGTTTTCTTCCGTTTAAAAAAATAGGTTAAGTAGCAATTTTGACATAGGAGATGAAAAGATGAGGGTAATAATAGCAGAAAAACCTTCTGTGGCTAAAAATATAGCAGACGCCTTTAAGGTAAAAAAACGGTGTGATGGCTATTTTGAGGGAGAGAATTATTTAATAACTTGGGCTTTTGGACACCTTTTAGAGCTTTATGATGCTAAGGATTATGATGAAAAGATGAAAAGCTGGCGTTTAGAAAACTTTCCTTTTGTGCCCCAAGAGTTTAAATATAAGGTAAAAGAAGATAAGGCCAAAAAAACCACAGATTTAGGTGCCAAGAAACAATTAAAATGTATAAAGGAACTCATTAACCGTCAAGATGTAGAAGCTGTTATTTCAGCAACAGACTACGACCGTGAGGGGCAAATTATAGCAGATATTATTTTTGCTTATTTAAAAGTAAAGAAGCCTATCTATCGTTTGCTTTTGAATGAATGGACAGAAAAGGAAGTACAAAAAGGAATTGAGAAGATCGTTCCTAATCGTCAAATGAAGACTCTCCAAGATGCAGGTATTAGTAGACAACAAGCGGATTGGCTCATAGGGATTAATTTAACCTCTGTAGCTACAGTCAAATATGCAGGCAAGGGAGAGCTTCTTAATGTAGGACGTGTTTTATTGCCTACATTAAAATTGATTTATGATAGAGATAAAGAGATAGAAGCTTTTCGTGAGGAGCCCTATTATAAGTTAAGTGCTGTATTTCAACAAGGAGAGATAAGTTACGAAGGAATCTATACAGAAGACAAGAAGGATAAGTTTGAGGAAAAGGCATACTTAGAAGAAATTAAGCAAAAGATTGAAGGGAAAAAAGGTCAGATTACAAAGAAAGAAAAGATAGAGAAGACAGAATACCCTCAAAGTTTATTTAATCTTTCAGCTTTACAAGGATATGTAACCAGTAAGTATCAAGGGTTTACTTCAGATAAAGTATTAAATATTGCCCAAGGACTTTATGAGAAGAAGTATATTACTTATCCAAGAACAGCGAGTAGTGTATTAGATGAAAGCTTAGTAGACAAAGCAAAAAATGTTCTTTTTACCTTAAAAAAAGGCCTTCCTTTTGAAAACGAGATCCAATTTAGTGTTACTAAAAAGGTATTTAATAGTAAGAAGGTAGAAAGCCATAGTGCCATTATTCCTACGTATATCCTACCCAAGAATCTTACACCTCAAGAGGAAAAGGTCTATTATGCTATTCGCAACCGCTTTTTGGCACAATTTATGCCTCCTGCTAAAGTAGAAGAAACCACTATTGAGACAACCATAGAAGGAACAGAGTTTATC
>JAEZKI010000173.1 GCA_023415525.1 Bacillota bacterium
ACTACCTACTGAGGCAGGATTTTCTTCAAAAAGTACAGTTAAGTAACCCGAAAGCTTTTCTTGCAGCTCACTACCTGTAATAAAGGTAATATTGCAAGCAGGAATGGCTTTTTTAGCTACATTAGCATCTACGATGTCATAGTCTCCTACTAGAATAGCTGCCTCTTCTACATTAGCATTTACATAGGCTGCAGAAACCGCATAGTTAGCCAAAAAGTCTGTCACTACTTCTGGGTTTTCTTCTACAAAACTAGCCTGTGCTACCACAACACCTGTTATTAGTGCAGATGGGTTTTCTTTACCCTCTTGTAGTGCGTCCCATTCAGCAGTTAAATCTAGGGCGATGCGTAGTCCTTCTACTTTGTTTTGGGCTACCGTTACAAAGGGCTGTGGAAGTAAGGCAATACTATTTTCAGTAGAAGCTAAGGCAGATAAACATTCCCCATGCTCACTTTTCCACTCAATGGTTACATCTGTTTCTGGGTCTATCCCATTGTTTTTAAGAACATAATTCAGGTTGTATTCTGGCGTAGCACCTTTTCCACTTGCATAGATGGTTTTGCCAGCAAGGTCGCTAATACTTGAGATGCTCTCACCGTTTTCTACTAGGTATAATACGCCTAGTGTATTGATAGCAAGTACACGGATTTGCCCTTCAGTACGATTATAGAGAACAGAAGATAAGTTGGCAGGTATAGCAGCAATGTCCACTTTTTTTTGAATAAGCTGAGGGGTTACCTCATCTATTGCACTAGCGATAGTAAATTGGTAATTGTGATTAAAATCTAAGCCAGCATCTACATCTGACATAAACTTTGTAAGTCCCATAGCTGTTGGTCCTTTTAAAGAGAGGATAGATACATCCTTTTTTTCAGAGGTAACAATTTCAGGTTCAGGTGTAGCCTCAGGTGATGTTTCGGGTGGAGTGGTGGTAGTGTCTACAGTTGTTTGTGTCGTGTGAATATCTGTCGTAGCTTGGTTATTACTAGTACATCCAGTGAGCATGACTGCCCCTAAAGATAGGGCCATCAAAGTAGTGAGTAGTGTTCTAAAACTTCTTTTCATTTTATTCTCCCTTATTAGTTTAATTTAAGAGACATGCCTCTAATGCGTCTATATCTTCAATTAGAATATGATTTTTATCCTGTGTAATGATGGTTTGTTGCTTTAAAAAAGAGAGTTCTCTAAATAGTGCAGCCCGACTAATACCTAGCTGTTTTGCTAGCATTTCTTTGGAGTTTTCACAGCGAACTTTATTGGCAGCGTCCCGATTAGCTAAAAGATATTCAATGACTTTGACACGGCAGGACTGCATCGTGAGAAATTCTATTCGTTTCAGTAAAAACTGTATTTTTTCATTACAAAAACTAGCATATCGTAGAGCAAAATCAGTATCTTGTACCAAGCATTTAGTCAGTACTGCCTTGGGGATGGAAAGGAGAGTAACAGCTGTACGACAGCGCATTACGGTATCCACATCATTGGGTACAAATAAATTACAAATGCCAAAGCAATCCCCCTTACTTAGTGAGCTTAGTTGAATATCTGTACCGTCCAGGGCAACAGAATAGACATCTACTGTACCAGATAGGATGAGTCCCACAAAGTGTATCCCATCAATAGCATCGTGGATGATTTGACCTGAATGAAAATATTTTGTCGAAACAGTATGTGGATCTAACGCTATGCCTTTAAATAAGTAAGATGTTGATAATAGAACATTTAAATCATTAGTAGACATGATACCTCCTAGTTGGTTAGTTGCAACTAACATATAGTTATTATAAGCATCTGTGCTTGTATTGGTCAATAAATATTTTTTATTCAAAAGTCTCATATGATACTGACAATTAATGTGAGAATTGCTACATTTAGAGCTAACTTAAAAGAATGGAGTACACTATGATTGAAAAAATTATTTTATTTTCAGGAGCTTCCTCAGTAGGGAAGACAGCTGTAATGAAAACACTAATCCCTCTTTTGAAACAAAGAGACCTAACGACATGTATCTGTAAAATTGACTGTATCCATACAGAAGATGAGAAGGTATATAAAAAATTAAATGTAAAATGTGTAACAGGACTAAGCCAAGATATATGTCCAGACCACTACCTTGTATCCAATTTGCCCGAGTTATGGAAGTGGGCAGACCAAGAAGGTGGAGACTGGCTACTTGTAGAGACAGCAGGACTCTGCCATAGATGTTCACCAGCTACAGAGCTGATGCTATCTGGATGTGTCCTAGATGCTACTGCCAGCTATCGTGCACCAGAGAGCTTTGGCCCCATGCTATCACAGGCAGACTTTATTGTACTGACCAAAATAGATATGGTATCCCAAGCAGAAAAAGAGATACTTATGTGGAACATTAAAAAATTAAATATAGGGGCTAGATTATTCCCAGTAGATGGGTTAAGCGGATACGGGGTAGAAACCCTAATGGAATGGTTATATAAAGTACCAGCTAGAGAGAGCTTTGAAAATGATACTTTGCGTCATACCATGCCTTGTGGTGTCTGCTCGTATTGTGTAGGAGAGACACGAGTAGGCTCTATGTTCCAGCAAGGGATAGTGGGCAAAATAGACTTTGGAGAGGTGAGGTAATGCATACACTAACCATAAAAAGTGGTAGAGATAAACAAGGAGTGTCAGAAGGTTATACCACATTGACCCTACAATCGGGACAGCTCTATGCCATTGTAGGCAATACAGGCTCAGGAAAAAGCCGTCTCATTAAAGATATTGAGCAGCTTGCCCAAGGGGATACGGTAACCAATCGAACCGTGCTGTTAGATGATAAAATAGTAAGCAAAGCAGAGCGGATGGAGTGGTCATCAAAGGTAGTGGCCCATCTCTGTCAAAATATGCGATTTGTCTTAGATATTACAGTAGAGGAGTTTTTACAGCTTCATGCAAACTGCAGAGAGAAGACTATAGAGATAGAACAAGTAGTAGAAATGGCAAACAATATCACACCAGAACCCATCACTTTACAAGCCAATCTGAATCTACTAAGTGGAGGGCAGACTCGTGCACTGATGATAGCTGATATAGCCATGATATGTGATAGTCCCATCGTGCTCATTGATGAAATAGAAAATGCAGGTATTGATAAGGAGAAGGCCCTGCAGCTATTAATAGGTAAAGAAAAGCTTGTTTTGGTAGTGACACATGATGTACATACTGCATTAATGGCATCCACGAGAGTAGTGATGAGAAATGGTGCAGTTAAAGACGTCATCCATAGAAGTGAAGGGGAAATAGAACTATATGAAGCATTAAGTGCGGCTTATAAAGAACAGAAGATTTTACAAAACCAATTGAGACAGGGAGGAATACTAGGATGAGAAAAGTTCTTTTATATTGGAATCATATTTGTATCTTACACAATCAAGAAAAATTATTTTTAAAAGAGTTACAAACACAATTAAAGGCTCAAGGGATTGATTTAGAAATTCAGTTTTTTGGACTAGGCTATACGGAGCATATGTCAGATTATTTACGAAGAAACGATGCTATACTGCCTGATATGATTGTCTCAGCAGACTTAGAAGTATATGAAGATAGCCGTATTTATAACAAATTAAAAAAGTCACTCTATCCACTAAGGGAACAAGCAAAGCTTAAATCAGGAAGGGCACTAGAGGTAGTAGATAGAGGAGTGGCACTCTTACCTTATGTGGCGATTCCATTAGTATACTATACTTCTGACCCAACATGTTGTCAGGACAAAGAACTAATAGAAATAGAAGGCATGACTTTTGGTGGGATCAATAACTCAGCAGGTAAAACCATTGTAAAAGCAGTATGGAATCGATATGGCAAAGAAAGAGTAGCAGATTTTATTGAAAAAGCCAAGATTTATGATATGCCCATTAATTCTTTTGTAGAAACCCGTAAAGGAATCAATGAGATAGCCTTGGTACCTTCTCTATATGCCATGCGAGCAGACAATAAAAATTTTTATCAATGTGTTCCAAAAGAAGGCCCTATTTTAATCCCCTCCTATATTTGTGCCAGAAATACCATATCTCTAGATGTGGCACAATATATAATAGGGGAACTGTTTTCTGCTAAATGGAGTGATTTTTATAGACAAAAGGGGGATTTAATTTTATATCCTCCTATCGCTACTAATCATTCTTGGATAGATTTACAACAGTATTTTGTACCAGAAAAAGAGTGGCTAGAAAAGACGACTGCCGAAGAATTTTATGAACTATATGATGTGATTTAGTGATAAATAGTTACGGAAAGATATTAAAAATAAGCCCTATTTCATAGAAAACAATGAGATAGGGTTATTTTGTACTACAAATATAAAGTTGACTATTTAAAAGGAATACAATTGCTATTATGTAGATAGAGTGCTATTCTCAAGTTTAAATAGGTATTTGAGAGGTAATGAGTATTTATAGGGAGTGGAGGATAATAAAAATGAAAAAACTGGTGTTTTTCATACCTGCAATTATTTTTACAATTTTTTATGGCTTGGTAGCTTTAAGTGGATTAAGCCCTCATTCTATTGTAGGAGTATGGTTAGTACTATTTTGGGTTTCGGGTATTTTGTTAAGTAAAGCTGTGTTTTGGGGAGGCGTATTGGGGGCAATTCCTGCTATTTCTTTTATTTATATGGGTACACAAGACACAGGACAAATTATTAGCGAAACCCCAATTGGCATTGTTATTTTGTTCTACTATGTAGTATGTACTTATTACGTTTACAAAAAGAGTATTTCAAAGAGACACTAAATAATTGCTGTTATGAGCATAATTTTAAGTAGAATAAAGAACTTCTATATTCACTAAAACTTAAAGTTTAAGAGATAAAGAGAGAGGTTCTTTTAGTTGTCTTGACAAAGAAACCACTCTATTTTATACTTTTAAATTATGTAAACAAAAATGATAGTTAATTGAGAAGGAGAATTTTTTTTTGAGAACGATAAAAATATATGATCGAAACGATTTAATTGAAATTTCATTTGAGGATATTAAGAAATATCATGGCTATGGTGCCTATATGGCACTTGGAGTTGGCTTCCGTGTAGTGGAAGCAGCTTTTAATGCATTATATGGAGATGAAATTCCAAATCGTAAAGACATCTCTATTTTAAGTGGACATGGTGGACCTGGCTTCCGAGATGTATTTGAATTTGTTACGCGTGCTAAAACAAGAGAGGCCTATACAGTGGATGCCAACTATCCAAAAGCACAGTATAATCCTTACTGGCCTACATCTTATGCTTATGTATTCACCAAATCTAATGGTGAGAGTGTTGAAGTGACACTAAAAGAAGATTTCTTGCCAGCTATTTTCTTCGATTATTTAAAAAAAGGTCGTGATCATTCATTTACGCCAGAAGAATATGCTCATTGTGAAGCTCTCAAACAAGAATTAGGCGATCGTGCCTATGAAATGCCAATTGAAGACTTATTAATAGTAAAAAGATTAAATTAAGTATAAAAATAAAATGCTCTCTGTTAAGTAGACAGGGGGCATTTTAATATATTTGATACTGTTTATTGAAGAACTACATAAAAAATACAACAAAAAAATGAAGAGTATTTACAATTGTAAAAATATATGGTATTTTTAGGGAAGAATATAACACTTAGGAGGTGAAAAGTATGAGTCATTTTGTTGATGAAAACACAACTTTAGATAGACTACCAATGGCGTTATTTGGTATGACACACATTGTAGGTCATTTTACGGGAGGAGTCTGTCCAAAATTGAATAGTGTTCTAGACAAAGTGAGTCATCTTTACCGACTGAATAAGTGATAACATTTTAAGCCAGGTGAGGAGAAACTTACCCGGTTTTTTTGTGTCATTTTTTAATCCATAGGAAGTAAACCATCTAAAAAGTTATGGGCATCTATTAGAAAGAGCAGGAGCCATAATGTAAAATTTTGAGTAGACTATAGGGGTGTAAGGATTAAAAAAGCACTGGATTATGTGCATATAGTGTAGTAGCCATAAAGATAAAGCCCAGGTAGGTTTGCGCCTTCTGGGCTTTTATCTATTGGAGGAGATTATATGATACAGTTAACAGTAAGTGGTGTAGAAAAGAGCTTTAGCGTTTATCAGATTTTAAATGGGGCAAGTTTTGAAGTGGGGGAACATGAGCGCGTAGGACTTGTGGGTAAAAATGGTACAGGAAAAACGACGCTGTTAAAAATGATTATGGGCATAGAGTCTAAAGACAAAGGGGACATTTTCATACGAAAAGGTGCAAGATTAGGTTATGTAGAACAACTCCCCAAGTATGAAGAGTGTGTAACAG
>JAEZKI010000404.1 GCA_023415525.1 Bacillota bacterium
GTATTAGAGAGCCTTTATATTAATCTTTTACTTATTAATGGAACAGACTTTAAAAATCAACTGAGTAAATCTAATGGAGCCTTAGAAGTAAATAAGTTTTAAGGGAGGGGAAAATAGCATGATAAAAGTTTCAGCCTCTTTGTTAGCGGCAGACTTTTCTAAGTTAGGGGAAGAAATTAATAAAGTAGTTGAGGCAGGTGCAGATGAGATTCATCTTGACGTAATGGATGGGTTATTTGTTCCTAATATATCTATTGGGCCTTGCGTTATTAAACCATTAAGAGACTGTACGAATAAATGTTTTGATGTACATCTTATGATTCAGGAACCAGAAAGATATATCAAGGCTTTTGCAGAAGCAGGGGCAGACAGTATCACAATACATGCAGAAAGAACTCATGATATTTGCAAAACCATTTTACAGATTAAGGACATGGGACTAAAAGCAGGCGTAGCCCTAAAACCAGAAACGCCTTTGAGTACAGTAGACAGGGTTATTGAACAGCTAGACAGAGTCCTTCTCTTAACAGTAAATCCAGGTTTTGGAGGACAGACTTTTATGCCATCTATGATTAAGAAAATACGAGAACTAAGTAAAACTTTACAAATATTAGGATTAGATATTCCTATTCAGGTAGATGGTGGTGTGTGTTCTGATAATATACACAGCATAAGAAAAGCAGGAGTAGATATAGTGGTTATTGGATCAGCACTTTTTGGAGCATCTGATTACAAAGAATATATAAAGAAGATTAAACAGTAGTTTTTAAGGGATATAGTCAAATAAGTTATAGATATATAGAAGTATCTATAGCTTATTTGTGTTTTAATATATATAGAAAAGCCTTACATTATTATATACAGACTAAGGAGGAAAAGTAATGCCGAGAATATATGGTCAAGAAATCTCAAAGCAAGAGTTATTAAAAAAAGTGGGGAATATCAAGCAGATCGCATCTATAACACCCTATGAAATGAATGAGGGAAAGGCTAAAGGGATTAAAGCTTTTGATGTTTCCACAGGTGGGGGATTAGACTTTACTGTACTTGAAAGTAAGTGTTTAGATCTTTTGAACATGAAGTTTAAAGGTGTTAATCTTAGTTTTTTATCAAAACCCGGTGTTAGCGGATCAGAATATTTTAATCCTGTTCAGGGGGAATTTTTAAGATATTTTCATGGAGGGATGCTTTATACTTGTGGGCTCTCAAATATTGGTATTGCCTGTGAGGATGAAGGAGATGTACATAGTATTCATGGGCGTATCGCTCATACACCAGCTGAGCGGGTTAGTGTCGCATCTTGGTGGGAAGAACAAGACTATATAATGAAGATCTCAGGAGAAATGAGGGAGGCAGCTCATTTTAAAGAAAACCTTGTTTTAAGAAGAGAGATTATAACCAAGCTGGGTTCTAAAGCTGTACAAATCCGTGATGTTGTGACAAACGAAGGACAAGAAGCACAACCAGTTATGCTTTTATATCACTTTAACTTTGGGTATCCGCTCTTAGATGAAAATACGCGGGTGGTTGTACCTAAACACAAAATCATTCCTCGAACTGAGATAGCAAAAGAAAATATGGATGAGTTTGAAAAGATAAGTGGGGCTATTGATCAGTTTAGTGAACATGTATTTTATATAGAGAGTGTAGCTGATGACACACATACTACCTATGCAGCACTTATTAATGACAGATTAGATTTAGGGGTCTATGTAAAATATAATGTAGAGCAGCTCCCTATCCTTGTGGAGTGGAAGTCTATGGCTTCAGGTGATTATGCACTCGGTCTTGAGCCAGGTAATCATTATTTAGAAGGAAGAAATGTGGAAAGAAAGAATGGCACACTAAAGACTTTAGCGCCGTTTGAAAATATGGTATTTGAGGTGGAAATTGGCGTCCTAGAGGGAAAAGTGGAGATTGATTCTTTTGTAGAGAAAATAAAAGGGCTAAAGTAATATAAGCCTATTTGCTTGATAAATTTGTTGAGTGCCTTGACCGTTAATAAGTTCGGTCATTTTTTTTTTGCTTTTAATACGCCTGTCTCATTTTTACAGACAAGTAACTAGGACAACCTTTTAAGTTATAAAAAGTGGACATTATGAACTACAAATAGACTCATTATGTCAGAATGAATAGTTTAGTACAATGAAATAATATGGATCAGGGATTCTATAATTTTTATTTAGAAAAGAGGGGAAGTTTATGGATAAACAAAAGAAGATAAGTGTTAAAAAGAAAATTATTTCCACTGTTTTAATTATTATTGTTGTACTAGGTTTAACTAATGTCTTTACGGTCATTTCTAACTATCAGATTAATAAGCAGTACAGTAAGATACTTACTGAAATCTCTATGTCCTATCAAGTTATTGAAAAGGTGAAGGCGATTGAACCTGCTTTACTAAAGTATATACTGAAGGAAAGTGAAACAGAGGAATTTAATGAAGGTACTAATCTTGAAATAGTGGATGATATTATTAATCACCTTATAAGTATTAGTGCCAATAAAGAACAATTGGAGTTATTAGAGTCAAGTGAGAGGCTTGTGAAGACAGTAAATAAAGGTGTTGTTAATGCAACAGAGTACATACAGAGTTCAGAACTAAGTAAAGCAATTCAAGAAAAAGATAATATAAAACAAGTTTCTGGATTTTTAGTGGACAATATGCAGGCTTATACGCTTACACAGTTAGAACGGGTAGAGGAAATTCAGGCAGATATTAATTCAAGATTTAAAATGCTGATTATTATGTCTATAGGGATTACGCTAATAGCTCTAATAGGATCTATAGGTAGTATTCTAAAGATTACTTTTGGTATTTCGAGACCGCTTATACAAGTATGCCAGAGTGCAAATTCCGTGGCAGAAGGGGACCTATCTGTTAGCAGGCTTAAAGTAAATACAAGAGATGAAATAAGAGACTTGGCTAATGCTTTTAATACAATGATAGAAAATGTAAGAAATAGCCTAAGTAATATTCAGAAAATAAGCGCACAGGTCCATCTCACATCATCACAACTATCAAATATTACCCAACTAAATACCAAGGTAGGTGAAGAGATATCCATTTCAGTTAATAACATGGTAACGGGGATAGAGAGTCAAAGTAATGAGTCGAAAGAAATTTCAAATTATATTAGGCATATTTATGCCATTGCTTCTCAAATAGATGCTAATGATTCAAAAATCATGAAAAATGCAGAGAAATCAGTGGAGTTAGCAGATAAGGGGGTAATATACAGTAAATATTTTATGGAGCAAATGCTAAATATTAATAAGCAGATTAAGATTTCTCATGAATCAACCAAGCTATTAAATGATAAATCAAGAGAAATGCACCTGATTATTAAAGTAATGACAGATATTGCTTATCAAACCAACTTATTATCTTTAAATGCTTCTATAGAAGCAGCACGAGCTGGAGAAGAGGGAAAGGGCTTTGCAGTTGTTGCAGATGAAATTAGAAAGTTAGCAACCCATTCAACTGGCTTTGCAAAGCAGATGAGTAGCATTGTAGATTCTTTTGAAGAATCTTTAAAAATAATGAGTCATCAAATGACAGAAAACGTAAAACAAATTGAAGAAGGCAGTGAGATTGCAAATAAAACACAAGAGTTTTTTGAAACAATCAAAGCTGCAAATGATATTGTACATAAAGATATTAAAACAAATGCAGAAGATTTAAGCGGACTCACAATCAAGATGGCTTCAGTAGATCAAAGTGTTGAAAATAATAATCAAATTGTTGAAGAAAATAAATTGGCAAGCCATCACATATCTGCGGCTATAGAGGAGCAATTAGGAAGCTTAGAAGAGCTTTCTTCAGAAGCAATGCAACTCAATGAATTGGCTAGTGAGATGGATAAAATTGTGCAGAAGTTTAAGCTTTAACCAAGTAGATAAGAGGCGGGCCCTTGAATAAAGGGTTCACTTCTTATCTATTTTTTTCATTTTTAAAAATGAAATATAAAAAAAGTGTACATTACCCCCTATAAATACACTCATTATTTTAGGATTTGAGATTCTATATAATAAAAGTGTGTTAAGCACAAAGGGTCAAAAACAAATAATACATAGGGGGTAATAAATATGAAGAAGTTATTAACAGCATTAATGGTAACAACATTAATGTTAGGAATGTCAACTGGGTGTACACAAAAACAAGCAGCAAAAGAGACTAAACAAGTAGCAACAGAAACTAAAGAAACTAAAGAAGCAGCAGCTGAAGCTCCAAAAGAAGATAAGCAAATAACTATACTTTTTGGATTTCAAGATTTAGAGACTGAGTTTTGGGTAGCAGGTCACAATGCTATTATGGAAACTTTAGAATCAAAAGGGATAAAAGTTATTGAAAAAAATGCTAATGAAGATGCTAACAAGCAGTTGGAGCAAGTTAAAGACGGCATTGCTCAAGGAGTAGATGGTATTATCATTATTCCTCAAGATGGAGAAAGTGCTGTTACAATTGCAGGAGAAGCATATAAAGCAGGTATTC
>JAEZKI010000507.1 GCA_023415525.1 Bacillota bacterium
GGTAGGTGATCCTGAACAGATAGTATTAATCCAGAAGCTGCGTGAATGCTTACCCCTGCATATATATCTGTGGATTAATAAAATGGATGGCTTAAGAAGGAAATATACTCAAGAAGAAATCAATATATTTCAAAAGATTGACCCAATGTTTGCGTTAGAACTTACCAACAAAACAAAGGCTCCAGTTTGTGAAGGAGGGAAGCAACACTTCTTTGTCAATGCCAATGGGAGCATGCAGCCTTGTAATAGAAATCGTACGGTGTTAGGGAATCTTTATGAGCAAGACGAAAACATCTACCGTACAGAGCAAGCATTTGTGTGTCAATCAAAAAAATGCGATTGCTATTTAGCTTACGCACACCATATGGATGTGAAGCTACTTCATTTTTTCGGGAATCAAAAGCTTCAACGTGTTCCCCAGAGACTTAAACTCCAAGCATTATTCATAGATGTAGATGGTACCTTGTTAACCAAAGACGGGATGTTAGAATCGGGGAGCAAAGAGGCTATTAAATATTTAAGTCAAAAAATGCCTATCTATTTGGTAACGGAATTACCTTATACCTATGCTATGAAACGGTGCAATTCTATTAAAGCATTTTTAACAGGAGGTTGTTTTGCAAAAGGCGCACATCTAGTAGATTTCCAAGACCCCTATGAGCATTACACCTATCTCCCAGAAGAAATAGAGCAGATGTATCCAGAGGCATTACACTTTGAAAAGCATCAAAATAGGCCCTATAAAGCGCGTTTAAAGCATAAACTACCTAAAGCGTTAAAATCACAAATCATATCCCAATTGATGCAAGCTAATAAGTATCAACTAACAAACACGCAACAACGTACCAGTATACTATCGCAGGGAGTCAGCAAGTGGCAGGGTATTGAACAACTTTGTAGTCAAAAAGGATTAGACCTCAAACAGATTATGACAGTGGGGAATAGCCTTGAAGATATAGAAATGATTTCAAAAGCACCCTATTCTGTTGCAGTACCAACGGGCATAGGCATGCTGAAAAATAAGGCTACCTATATACTTGAAATAAGACAACTACCGTATATTCTATAGAAAAGCTTATAAGCAAGCAAAATCAAGTAGAAATATAGGCATAATAAAACAGGCTTATCTAATGAAAGATAAGCTTGTTAATCGTTGGATGGACATTAATAAATTGGCTAAAAATTAAAAGTTAAATATAATGTATTGCATGAACAAGTATTTATAAAGAAGTTGATAAGCTGACAAACAATGATGAGAAGGAAGAAGAATGATGATGGGCAAAATTATAATGGGTATCATAGTCTTATTGTTCATATTAATAGTGGCTTTATTTATTATAAGGCTTATAAGAATTAATGACATTAAGCAAAAAATAAAAATTACTACATTGAAGGGTATTGAGGAAGAAACTGTGATTGATATGAATGGAATAAAACTGTATCTCAATATAAGGGGAGAAGATATAGAAAATCCTATTATTGTTATGGTACATGGTGGGGTACCTATGACACCCATCATACATACTTATCAGCCACTTTGGGAAAAAGACTATACAGTAGTGAACTTTGATAGAAGAGGAGCTGGTGAAAGTTATTTCTTAAATAAAAATCAATATAACACAATGGTAGAGAGCATGACACCAGAACAATATATTGAAGATATTAAAGCGGTTGTAGAATACGTAACACAGAGGTTTCATAAAGAGAAAGTAATCATTATGGCACATTCTTTTGGGACTACACTGGGTAGTAGATTTGCATTAAAATACCCAGAGATGGTGGAGGCTTATATTGGGGCAGCACAGATTATTGATATGAAAAGGGATTATGATTTATGCCGAAATGACATGTTAGAGAGGGCGAAAGTAGCTCATGATAATGAGGCAGTAGAAGCACTAGAAAGTATAAATATAAATTATTCTAATGGAAAAGAAGCCATGGAGATAAGTAAAATATTAGAGAAATATATAGGAAAGTACATCTCGAAAGAAGCGGTGGACGATGTGAAGCAAATGTTTATAGTAGGTATGCAGTCACCTTACTTTCCTATTAGTCATTTAGAGTATTATATGAAAATACAAGAATTGCAGAGCCGTAATACAGATTATTTGACACAATTTAATATGTATGACTATGGAAATGAGTTTGAGATGCCTGCCATATTCATAGGTGGAAGTGAAGATTGGCTTACTAGATATACTATAGAAGACTATTATGATTCAGTAAAAGCACCTTATAAAAAGCTTATATACATACATGACATAGGGCATTTTACCATTCAAGTTTCGCCAGAGGAATTTTATGCAGCATTTAATAAAGCAATAAAAGAAGTAAGTGTGAAAGAATAAATATTTGATTTTGGATAGCTTTTAATGATTAAGGTATAGCAGAGGAGATTTACTTAGGTAGCCTTATAGGGAGGTAAAGAAGATACAGTTGCATTAATAGATGGTATGCATTCAAATATATTAGGATTAAAAATTGGAATGAATGTGGAGGAAGCAAATAGCGTTTTAGGTAAACCAGAGAATAAAGGATAGAGTGATGTACTATTGAAAAATATATATTAAGAGTCTCAGTTAAGTTAGTGGTTAGAAACAAAGCTAAAAATAGAGGAAGAGGTACAAGAAACCTTATAAATCAATCCCTATTCGAGAAACAATTGGATAGGGATATTTTAATGGGCAAAAATATATTGCTTGGTGTCAGTGGAAGGAATGTAATAAAAACTGCACATTAATTAAGTGAGGAGAACCCTATCATAAATAACTCAGAGTCAAAGGAAAAACTTTGATAGTCAAGAGTTTGGAAATATGAGTTAAGATAAGAAATCATATCATAGATAAAATGAAACAGGAGATTATATAGATCTCCTAATTTTTTTTGATAGAGTAATTACTGAAAAATAGTGATTGATTTTACAATTAAATAGTTATTAACTCAAACTTGGCATGTAGATTTTAGATATGCACCTTGAAAATTCAACACCTAGTAGTTATTCAGTTGTCAAAGTTCCTATGCTAAAATAGTCGAAATCATCACACAAATATTTTTATAATAGCAAAACTATTCTGATAAAATATACTGTAGAAAATAAGTTTCTAATAAAATTCAGTTAAAAAATGACCACTCAGTAAAAAAAATGACCACTCAGTTAAAAAACATTGAGAATATTATAGTTATTGGTTATTTTATTTGAAGAAAATCTAATTTCTGAGTATCAAAATTTGAGAGAAGGAGGTACAGAATGGAAATAGCGATTAGTGCAAATCAGAAAGATACAAAGATTTTGTAGGATTTGCTTTTGAACAGGACATTAGGCACTTTGCACATCATCCCATC
>JAEZKI010000451.1 GCA_023415525.1 Bacillota bacterium
TCCCTATGCTCTAGGTTCATAATTTCCTCATGGGACCAGTGCATATAGTAAGCAATAAAAGCCATCTCTTCATAAAGTTTATCAAGAGGATAACTCTTTCTTACTCCCCCAAAAAAGGCCATTCCACCTCAATTTTTTCATTGCAGTGAGGACATACTGTTTTAATAACAGGTGTTTCAATCTGATTGATTTTTTGGTATAAATCTTGTAAATAAGCTAAGTCTGCCGTAAAAAGTTTCTCAATGACACGGGTATCAATAGCTTGTAAACTTCCTAAACTTACAACTACCCTTGCTAATAAAATAATACTTAAATAACCTGGATTTTGTTGTACTCTGGGATCTTTCATAGGTAAAATCTCATCTGCTGCTGTTGCAAGTCGCATGACACCTTTCTTATGAAGAATGCCTTCATTATCTAAATAGCCCTTAGGGAGCTCAAATGGATATTCAGTTTGAAACTGGCTCATTAGTTATCTTCTCCTTTTTTTGAAGAGTGAGGGACAAGATACTCGTCCCTCACTCTCATTTTTATTAAATTTCTAATCGTAATAATCCTTCGTGGGCAAACTCAATGCTTTCCATAGCCACTTCTGAACTATTACCTTTTAATTCTGGGCCTGTGTATTTATAAGGCCATGCACGAAGTATTTGCCAAGCTGCTACAACTGTATCTTCATCATTATAAAGTTGTACAGTAACAGTCTTTCTCTCTTGTGTTAATTGACCTTTGTCAATTTCATCAATCCAAGTAAAGAATTCTACTGCATCAATAACGCCTCTTTTAAACACAATATTACTATACTTAACAAGTCCTGGTTGTTTTCTAGGTGTGTTGTCTGCTGCATCTCCTTCACGATACTCAACAATATCAAAGGTTGCATCAAAACCTGTTACTTCACTAAAACCAGCTACCATTACTCCACCGATTTCAACCTTGAACCTATAACTCTTATAGGGATAAGCTTCTAATGCCATATACTATTCCTCCTTAAAAGCGACTATTCTGCACCGCCTGTTTTTTGTGTGATTCTAAAGATTACAAACTCAGCTGGTTTAACTGGTGCTACACCAATAACACATATTAAACGACCTGCATCAATATCACCTTGTGTCATTGTACTTGGTCCAATTTCAACAAAGAAGGCTTCATCTTCTGTAGATCCAACCAATGCACCACTTCTCCATACATCGCCTAAGAAAATTTCAATTGTTCTTCTTACACGTAGCCATAGAAGCTGATCATTAGGCTCAAATACAACCCAATTTGTACTGGCACGAATAGATTCTTCAATAAAGATAAATAGCCTACGTACGTTAACGTATTTCCATAATGGATTAGAACTTACTGTACGTGCTCCCCATACACGGATACCTTGTCCTGGGAAGCTTCTTATTAAGTTTACACCCTTTGGATTAAGAATGTCTTGCTCACCAGTTGTATAGTTACATTCAAGGCCTACACAAGCACTTACAATTTCATTAGCTGGTGCTTTATGAACACCTCTTGTATTATCTGTTCTTGCATAAATACCTGCTACAGAACCTGATGGAGGAATAGCCCCTGTATTCTTGGTAAGTGGGTCTAACACTTTTATCCATGGATGATACATGGCTGCATATTCACTATCATAGAAGTTTCTATAATCAACAATATCATTAACTGTACGTTTATCCTTTGGTATATCTAAAATGGCAAAACGGTTTGTCATTCTTTCACAATGAGCTACTAAGGTTAAGCCGACTTGTGGATCTGTTACGCCTGGTACAGCCATAATGCTTACTTCATTGTTATCAATAAAAGCTTGAATACCTGTACGTGCTCCAGGTCCATCGTCTTCACCAATAAAATCAGCACTGGATAAAGCTTCTAATGTACCATTTGCTCCCCCAAAGAGACTGATTAAAAATTCGCCTTCATCATTTCCTGAGATAAGTTTGAAAGGTGAAAGAATACCACCATAGGTTTCCGTTGTTTCTTCACCCTCTTCTGTAACTTTTTTAACAGGAGCCACTTCTTTAGCATCTACCATTACAATTTCTGATTTAGCTAATTTTTGATTTATAAAGTTAGGTGAAAGGGTATTAAAGGAACAACCTGTATAGTTTTCAATAATTCCTTCTGATTTAACTTCTATATCAATTTCACATGTACTAATTACTTTTTTAGCAATAAGACCTACATCTACTACAGAATCCTCAAATGCAGATTCAAAGGTTAGTATATCTCCGTCTACATCCACAATCTTGTTGTAAATTTTAGTACTTCCATCTGTAAATACAACGGTATCCCCAGCTAAGAAGCCTGTTGCATTTTTTAAGCGATATTTTTTATCATTAGAGGTCTTAATGATTTCTAATATTTGTGATTTAGCCTTGCTAGATGGTACAACAGAAACAGTGATTTTATTCCCCCATGCTCCAGGGTTTTTGGCATAAATAACCAGTGGCGCTGCTTTATCATCTTCTACATTATGGGCATAAGTTGCATTGCTAGGTACAACTCTTTTAATATAGCATCTAGAGCCCCCATTAATGAAAAATTGATTAACAGCATACGCAAGATAACGGTATTCACCAAATTCATTCTCGGATAAGTACCCACCAAATATCCTTTTAAAGCCTGCAAAATTTGTTACAAGTACAGGTGCACCTTGTTGTGGTCCCTTTTCAGTTACCCCTACAAAACCTGCTGTGCTTGTCCCTACACTTGCCATAGGTGTGGCGCCTGAATCAAACTCTTCTACATACACTCCTGGCGTTAAATATTCTGCCATATGCTCCCAATTTCATATACCTATGAAATCAGTCCCCCCTTTTCTTCTTAGATTTTATAGTTCGTACTACTAAACTTCATTCCCTCCTTACACTTCATTTTTACCTTGTAATTCTTGTTGTAAGGATACTCCCTCATCTTTTGCGTCAGAATTTTCATCTTTGTCGTTGAGGAGAGTCTCATCTTGCAATTGTTTTTTCTTGATATAAGTTATAAAATCATCAGTATAAATTTGTTTATTCTGATGTTTTATCTCTGTAACAACACTTTTTAGCCTCGTTTGATAAGTCTTCTTATATTGCTCTTTTTGTATTTTAGCTAATCTTACTTCTTCTAACTGTCTGTCTACGACAGTCCGTTCTTCCGAGCCTTCCCTACTGTGAGAAAGAATGGCTCTTCTCTTGGCTTCCAAAGCTTTTTCTACTTGCTTTTCAGGTTCACTATAAAATTTTCCCATCACCGAGCCTAAGGCCACTTGATTGCCTTCTTCATTTTGTAAACCTGCCTCATGGCCACTTATGATCTTATTTATGCTCGTTTGAACAGGGAAGGTTAAAGCTGTCACACTATTGGTAGTTTTTTTATCCTTATAGGCCGCACTAATATTTTTGTGAGTAAGCTTGTGTTTAACCGTTTTTGCTGTGGTCTCTTCTAATCTTCGTCCATGCTCCTCTACACTATTCTTTTGCTTTGCCAAAAGGATCAGTTTTTGTTGTTCTTGTTGATAACCTAGTTGTACGATGCCTTGTCCAAACTGAAAGTCAAAATACCGGTCAGGAAACTGCGACTCTTTTTTAGTTTGCTTTTCGGTCTTTTTACTTACATAACCTTTCATTTTCTCCTGTTCGCCATACTTCCTATTCGTTACAGGCTTCTCATGAACTAGCGTAG
>JAEZKI010000058.1 GCA_023415525.1 Bacillota bacterium
CAAGGAAACAGTAAGCTTATTAATAACCTCTACAGCCTTTTCATTTCCTAGTGCTCTCTCAAGTAATTGCTTAGCATAACCAATACCACCCTCAGCAATATATTCCTGAGCTAAGCACATTTCGTAAAACTCCTGAAGTACGTCCTCTTTTGCCTTAGGGGAAATAGCTCGAATACTAGCTATCTCCAAAGTAAGCTGCTCAATATCTTCTTCTTTAAGATATTTAAATATTTTAGCTGACTTTTCAGGACCTAAAGCGATTAGTAACATAGCAGCTTTTTGTTTGCTATTGTATTCACCTCTTGCCAAACTTATCACTCCCATTCCTCTTCAGTCAACCAATTGCGTAATAAATTTGCTACCGCTTCTGGTTTTTCATCCACAAATTTATCAATTTGTCGTTTTGTTTCTAATACTTCCTTCAATTCAATTTCTTCAAGTTCTAATTCTTCTTTTGCTGTCTTAAGCATTTCTTCTACTTCAAGCTCTGGCTCAAGATCAACCGTTTCATCTTGTTTTCTAAATTTCATAATAGCAACTGCTACAAGAATAAGAACAAGTAAAATTAAAATAAATGGCAAATAATCTTTATAATCGATAACATATTCTTCTTTATCAATAAATATGGGGTTTTCATAACATTGTACAGCTACCTGTTCAATGCCTGTGGCATTACGAATGGAATCAATCAGACTTTCTTCTACTGTCAGTGGAATTTGCTGACCATTTTGTTCCTTGAATTCCTTCCAGGTCATTGTACCTAAAGTTTTTTCTAAATCTTCTTGATTATAAATCTTGTTTTTAAATAAATTCACAGCCAAAGAAGAGGCCTTTAAGTCAGGTTCTCCCACATTCTTAACCGATGTAGCTACCTTCTTATCCGTTACATAATTGACTTGCTTATCACTCTCTTTGGTTTGTCCCGTACTTCCGTTTCCAAACTGATAAGTAGCCGCATCCCCTCCATTAGTAGCTACTCCTGGTTCATTACCATTTTGACTATTAGTAGAAGAAGCATTATGGACTGTTTCACTTTGGATGATTCCTCGGGGATCATCTGGAAATTGTGGTGTGTAACTTTCACTTACTTCCTCATAGTGATCAAAATCAAAAACAAGATTCGCACTAATCCGTACATCGCTATACATAGCCCCTAAGAGCTCATTAATTTTAGTCTTAATCTCATATTCCGCAGCTTGTTTATGCTCTAGCTGCTTGCTTAGGCTAAAGCTTTGTTCATCCGCTCCACTATATAAATAATTACCCTGATCATCTAAAATGGTAATATTATTAGTATCAAGGTTTTGAACACTTCCAGCTATCAACCTAGCAATTCCTTCTATTTGTTTAGAAGTTAACGGGTTATTTAAACTTAAAATAACGCTAGCACTACTCTGTTGCTTAGATTGCAGAAAAGAATTTTTCTCTTGTGGGATAACTAACCTTACCTTAGCAGTTTTTATATTTTCAATTGTTTCTAAACTCTCTTCCAAATCAATACGGTTATATTCATCTAGTTTTACTTTTTTATCATTTTCTGTTGTAGCCATGGAGTTTGTCATAGCATCTGTGAAGGTATAACCCTCTTTAGGGACATCC
The DNA here is from genome assembly GCA_023415525.1 of Bacillota bacterium. GTDB lineage: Bacteria > Bacillota > Clostridia > Lachnospirales > Cellulosilyticaceae > Sporanaerobium. The sequence goes on from JAEZKI010000058.1 coordinate 1,600, forward strand.
TCCTCAGCTAAAGCCATCCGCGCTGCACTATAATCTTTTTCATTTACCTGGATAGTTGTTCCTTCACTATTAAGCTTATATGCTATTTTTCTGTCCGTTAAAACATTAGTAATATCCGCCGCTGATTTTGCATCAATATTTACAAATAAATCACGCATCTTAGGCCTAGAAAAAAAGGCAACCATAGTTATAGCTATTACTAATATACCCAGTCCAATATATATCCTTACTTTCTGAGATTGAGTCAAACCGTTCCATTTTTCTGTTACCTGACTCGACATTTGTTTCAATGTTTCTTGCATGCATCCACCTCATCTCTCTCTAATTGAAGCAGGTACTAGATATTCAATCTCATAATTTCTTTATACGCATCTAATAGTTGATTTCTTACTTGCATCGTAAAATTCAACATAATAGATGATTTTTCTTGCGCAATTAATAAACTATGTATATTGTCATTCTTACCCGTTAAAAAATCATAGGTCAATGCTGTCGCTTCTTGCTCACTTTGATTGGTTGCTTGTATCAGTTTTTTTGCCGCTTCCAGTGAATCTATAAAGCTAGCATCACTTGTGAGCCTCTTTTCTTTTTCATCAATAGAATTTATGCCTAGAAGAGCACTAGAAATTCCTTGGACTGATTGAATCATTTTTACTCCCCCTAAAATTATTTACCAATTGATAATGCCGAGTTAATCATCGTTTTCATATTATTAAACGCCGTTACATTTGCTTCATAGGAACGGCTAGCTGAAATCATATTCACCATCTCTGTCACAATATTGACATTAGGTTGCTCTACATATCCCTGAGCATTGGCATCTGGATGCGTAGGATCGTAAACTACGGGGAAAGGTGTTTGATCCTCTACAACAGCAGACACACGCACTCCATTATTCCTAGAAGCTACTTTCTGACTAAGTATATTCCTAAAGCTACCCTCGTTATTATTAATTGATTCAAAGAGCACTGCTTTACGTCTATAGGGTCCGCCTTCTGGTGTTCTTGTTGTATTGGCATTAGCAATATTTTGGGAAATTACATCCAATCTTAATCTTTGTGCTGTTAATCCAGAAGTTGAGGTATCCATTGAACCAAAAAAACTCATTTTTACTCCTCCTTATTATCTTAATGTCTGTAATATGGTCTTAAATCGACTAAGCTGTGCTGTTGCACGTACAGTTAAAACATTATAACGTGCCACTACCTTTGCTTCTTCTGCCATTTCCGTATCAATATCTACATTGTTCTCATCCATACGGTAACTATAATTCTTTTTATCTTCATATACTGCGGGTGTAATACGTTCTTCATTAATAGACTTTATACCATTTTTATTTATCTCCTTAAGAAGTAAGCTTTCGAAAGCTACGTCTTGCCTTTTATAACCTGGTGTATCAGCATTACTAATATTATTACTAATTACATCATGCTTTAATATGGCCGCATCAAGTGCCTTATTCATAATATCAATATTTGAGAACAAATCCATACTTATTCACCCTTGCCCTTTAAATAAATTTTATCTTAAATTTACAAAATTTTACATTATATATCTCCATATATTTATTTTAAACAATATAGTAATTATATATTCATATTGTTCATAAATCAATAAATAATGGTAAAAACGTTTAATAATAACTTTCTTTTTTTCTTCTGTAATCCGTTTATAAATATTTTTTTGTCACTCTACTTATATATATTTTTTTATAATTATTTATTAATTTTAACCAATATTACTGTATTTCGTCAATAAGTTATCTAAATATTTGTAATTTATATAATTTTACATATAATTTCTATCCCTTTATGGTTTATAAGAAAGTCTATACACGTCACACAGATGGCATTACAGATAATTGAAACAGGTATCCACAAATAATTATTCGACTTATTTTTTAATCCCTGTCCACAATTTTTCAAAGCCTGTAGACAAATATTTATACCTAAGCTCATCATAAACATACCTTGTAGACCAAAGCACAAAAAACTTATACCTAACCCTCTCCCTCCATATCCTATCAAGAAGGTAGTAATCGTATAAGAATAGGCAAAAGCAATCTGTCCTAACAAAAAAAGAGCCAGTGGAACTGTTAAAGTAAAAAGTCCCATTAACCATATACTAAACAATTGTATAAAATAATGATAAACTATTTTTAAAAAAATGCCCCTTTCTATCCCCCCTTCCTTTTCAAGTTTTAAGAAGCCATTAAGTATTTCAAATGTTGTCCTACGATTTTCTTTTCCAAACAAACAAAAAATACTACCTATTAAGACTCCAAAAACAAAAATAACTCCCACCAATTCCTGCCCTACTACCCACTTTTTGCTTCCATTATTTCTGTTCATTTTACCCCTCCTCTATTAGCTTGTCTTACATCAACTTATGTTAAAACCAGCCTCTTTAGAACAGTTTGAGTAAAATGCCTTATTTTTCTATTATTTGTTTTTCCTCATATTTTCTGCCTTGTTATAGCAAGCATGCATCGCTTGAATAACACTATTTCTGAAGCCATATTCCTCCAGTTTCATTACAGCATCTATGGTAGTTCCACCTTGTGAAGTCACAGCATCCTTAAGCTCTCCTGGATGTTTCTCTGTTTGGAGAACCATCTCACAAGCCCCTTTTATTGCACTTGCTGATAACCTATAAGCCATGGCACGTGGTATTCCCATGCTTACTGCCGCATCTGCCATAGCTTCTATAAATAAGTAGCCATAAGCAGGTGAACTACCTGTTGTCGCTACTACTGCAGACATCAATCTTTCTTCTACCTCAACTGCTTCTCCAAAAGTATTCAACCACCTAAGTACTTGTTCTTTTTCTTCTTTGGAAATTTTGCCTTTCTCATAGCAATAAGCCGTTATGCCTTCATTAATTAATGCGGGCGTATTGGGCATAGTACGGATAATTTTAGTTTCTTGTCCTAACAAAACCTTCATATCGTCAATACGGTGTGCTGGAGAAACTGTTATAATGACTTGCTGCACCTTTAAAACTTTTTTAACCTTTTCACATACGTCTCCGTAATATTGCGGTTTAATGGCAAGTAAAATGTAATCTACCTGTTCCACTAATTCTTCTATACTTTTTGCACACTTTACATGCTTCTTTTCTAAAAACTTTTCATAAGCTTTTTCATATGTATCATAAACGAAAAGATCTTCTTCAAAGCAATTAGCAATAGCGCTAGCCATAGCGCCTCCCATATGGCCAATTCCAATAACTCCGATTCTATTCATATCTTCACATCCTTTTTTATTTTTTAACCATTATACCATATATTGGGTAGTTATAATATTTTTATTTATCATTTCTTATTCTGTGGTATACTATTTTAAAGTAAGATTATTTTATCAAAGGAGGGTCGCTATGTGGATTTTATGGCTTGTTATAGGCATCATTTTTAGTGTAGCTGAGATACTCTATTCTGGCTTTTTTCTCATTTGGTTTGCCGCCGGAGCTTTTGCTGCTCTTATTACCTCATTTTTCACCTCACACTTTATTATCCAAAGTCTTGTTTTCATCTTTGTTTCACTTATCTTATTACTGACACTTACTAAGCGTTTTGTTAAAAGATTCAACAAAACCTCTACTGTTGCTACCAATATCGATGGCTTAATTGGTAAACAGGGTGTTGTTACCCATTCTATTGGTAAAGATAATATTGAAAGTGGTCTTGTCAAACTAGATGGTGAAATTTGGACTGCCATTTCTTATGATGGCATGCCTATTTCAAAAGAGACTCTTGTAGAAATTAAAGAAATCAAGGGTGTGAGACTTATTGTTTCGCCACTCAATCATTAGGAGGTTATTTTATGTCTGTTTTTATTATTCTTATTATTGTTGCTTTCATATTAATGATAGCTTTTAGCTCTATCAAGATTATTAAACAATCTACAGTAGGCATTGTCATGCGCTTAGGAAAATTTCATCGCAAAGCTGAAACAGGTGTAAATTTCGTTATTCCCTTTATTGAAACCATTTATAGAAAAGTAGATTTGCGTGAAGTGGTTATTGACTTCCCACCTCAAGCCGTCATTACTAAAGATAATGTCACCATGCAAATTGATACAGTTGTTTACTACAAAATAACAGATCCTGTTTACTACATCTTTGAGATTGCCAACCCCATCAGTGCTATTGAGAATCTTACAGCCACTACACTACGTAATATTATTGGTGAGCTTGACTTAGATGAAACCCTTACTTCTCGTGACGTCATTAATACAAAGTTACGTGTCATCTTAGATGAAGCCACTGACAAGTGGGGGATTCGTGTTAATCGTGTAGAACTCAAAAATATTCTTCCACCTAAAGATATTCAAGAAGCTATGGAAAAACAAATGCGTGCTGAACGTCAACGTCGCGAAGCTGTTTTAACTGCTGAAGGTCAGAAAAAGGCTTCTATTCTTCAAGCTGAGGGTGAAAAACAATCCACTATTTTAAATGCAGAAGCTAAAAAAGAATCCCTTATTCGTGCAGCAGAAGGCCAAAAACAAGCAGATATCCTTAAAGCAGAGGGTGAAGCTGCTGCTATTATGAAAATCCAACAAGCTAAAGCTGAAGGTCTTAAATCAGTGTTTACAGCTATCAAAGAAGCTGGTGTAGATGATAACATTTTAGCTATTCGTTCCATGGAAGCTCTTGAGAAAATTGCTGAAGGTGATTCAAGTAAACTTGTTCTTCCTTCTGACGCTATCAATTTCTTAGGAACTTTTAAAGGAATCAAAGAAGTACTCCAATCTAAATAATTTCTAAAAGATTTCGTGAAAAAGTGCATCTTCGCTATTATCCCTTATTACTATAAAGTGATAATATTGAAG
>JAEZKI010000461.1 GCA_023415525.1 Bacillota bacterium
GTATAAGGAGGAATAATAAAAAATTGATAGTGTTCATATTCCTTTTCAGCCTGCTTGAGTGCCTTAGTATAAGCTAAAGCTTCTTCCTCTGTTTTATGCATTTTCCAATTAGTTCCTAATAAGAATTTTTTCATGGTAACCTCTCCCCAATCATTATTTGAATGTATTATGGTTATAGATTTCCCATCCCATGTACTTGCCAAGCGCCTCTTCCAGTACAGTAGCAGAATGCTTACGGTTCATTGCCACATGATGCTCATAGCCATTTGCACAAATATGTTTCATAAGACCTTGAAGATGAGGAACCTTACATACTGCAACTCCACCTAAAGTACTGATTGGATCGTTGGTAAATTCACCATCTCCAAAGTAAACTTTGATTTTTCCTCTTACATCATCTGTAGAGATTTTTGCAAATGTCATATCCCCAGCAGCTACATTGGCTTTACATGCTCCGAAGCATTTATCTCCTCCTAAAGAATTCCCTAAAATATCTAGATGTGAAATTTCAAATGTCTGTCCAATAAAGCTTTTTGGATAGTTTGAGCAGTGGATACCAATACATTTATCTCTGTCATCTGCATAGTTGTTATTCCAATCCAAGTAACCTGCAGGTTCCAGTGAAGCTAAGTAAAGTGCATACATTGTTACGCCACCTAATACATCTGTTTCACATGCCATAGGTATACCTTCTTCTCCTAACATACTCATTGGCAGACAAGTTGCACATCCATAATTCAATTGAATAGAATCCCAACATTGCATAGTTCCAGCTACGCATTCATTCTCTTCCATCCATGTTTTAACTGTTAAGTATAGTTTTGCTGATTTAATAATGCTCTCCTCTGCTGCATGAGCCGAAACTTCCCCATAAGCTTTTATGATCTCTACTGTTTCCAGCACTTTTTCATCAACTACCATACTTTGTGCTTTAGCAATAATTTGAGATAAATCTATTGGAATAACAGTAATTCCTGATTGCTGAAGAAGTTTCTCTGAGTATCTTACCGTTTGGAAAGGTTGTGGCCTTGTTCCAATTTGAGCTATTCTTGCTGTTTTCAATCCTTTTACAACGCGACATACTCTTGCGAAGAAATGAATATCTTCTGTGAATACATCACTATTGATACTACATGTGTGCAGAGTAGTATCCGTAAATTGAATACCATATTGATAAAAGTTATTGCAGACAGAAAGCTTTCCACAAAATGCATCTCTTCTTCCTGAAAGTCCCATATCCTTTAAGTCGTCATCACAAGCTTGAACTAATATTGGAACATTTAATTTCGCTAAATGAATGGCATTGGCAATCCCTACCTCATCACCAAAGTTAGGTAAAGAGACAATAATTCCATCTATTTCATCTTCATGGGCTTTAAAAAGCTTTGCACATTTCTTTGCATCTTCTAAAGTCTCTACTACTCCATAATCGGTATCTTCTGGAGTAAGACATACTGCTCCATATCCTAAAGCATCAATTTTTGCTAGAAGATCCACTCTTCCTTGTTGTGCAAGTTTTGAATTGAAAAACCCTCTTGTTCCTACGATAACACCAAAAGTAACTTTCTTCATAACTGAACCCTCCTCATTAATTTGCATTTATTTATAAAATATTCAATTTCCCTTCATAAGCTTCTTCATATAAAGCTTTAATCTGTTCTTTATTAGCTTCTACCGGATTAGACTTTAGGGCCGGATCTTTAAGCGCCATTTCTGCCAGCTTAAGGCAATCTTCTTTTTTTACATCTATTTCTTTTAAAGACTTTGGAATGTTGAGTTTTTTATTAAGCTGCACCACATAGCTCACAAATCTTTTGGAAGCCATTGTACTTGGTAAAGTATGTGGGCAAATCCCTATAGCTTTAGCCAGCTCTCCATATTTATCAGATGATTTGCTTCTATTAAACGCAATAACATAAGGCAATAAAATAGCATTGCATACGCCATGTGGCAGATTATAAAGTCCTCCTAATTGGTGAGCCATTGCATGTACAAGTCCAAGTCCTGCATTTGAAAAACTCATCCCTGCAATATACTGGGCATATGCCATCCCTTCTCTTGCCTCAATATTTGCTCCATTTTGGTAGGCTTCATAAAGATGCTGATGAACTAATTTAACAGCTCCAACAGCACTAATATCTGTAATGGGATTGCATCCTCTTGCTACATAAGCTTCAACAGCATGAGTCAATGCATCCATTCCTGTTGCTGCTGTAAGTGGTTTTGGCATCCCTTTCATTAGGTAGGGATCATCTACTGCAAGATCTGGAATGATTTTTTCATCTACTATGGTCAGTTTGTAATGTGCTGATTCATCTGTAATAATAGCTACTTTTGTCATCTCGCTAGCTGTTCCTGCTGTTGTATTAATAGCTACTAGAAATGGATTTAATCCTTCGGCTATATCTTGTTTTAATAAGGTAAGCTTTATCCCTTTTGCACAGTCATGAGGACTTCCACCTCCTAGTGAAATAAGTCCTCCACATCCATTTTCAAGATAAAGCTTAACTCCCTCAGATACTTGACTTATGGTTGGATTGGGGCTTACCTGATCAAACATTATAATGGTTATATGAGAGCTTGCAAGTTGACTAATTATTTCCTGGGTTTCACTAGCAGCACTCCAAAATTTATCTGTAACCAATAAAAACTTTTGTATGCCTTCCCGTATGAGCTCGTCTTTAAGTTTTTGCAGACACCCTGCCCCAATAAGCGTTTTAGGAGGCATATAATATATGTGGTCTTTTGTGGGCTTCACTTTTTTCCTCCTTGCATTCAAGATACTTTAAAATTCTTCTTTTCATACGCTTTAACACGTTCAATCTTATCACTTGAAGAGCCTGGAACAAATTCAAGCCTAAGCCATTCTTCTAAAAGTTTAGCCGCATGCTGAGGTGCTATTACCCTGGCTCCCATTGTAATTACATTACAGTCATTACTAAGCCTTGCTCTTTCCGCCGAAAAGATGTCATGGCATACTGCTGCATAGATCCCTGGAAATTTATTTGCTGAAATCGCCATACCAATTCCCGTGCCACAAATTAAAATTCCTTCCTTGGTATAGTTACTTTCTATGATTATTTGAGCAAGTTTTGCTGCTACATCAGGATATAAAGTTGTGTCATCACTTGAATTAACGCCTATATCTTCATAAGGAATGTTTTTAGCTTTCAATATTTCAATCATACTGTTTTTTAATTCTACTGCTGCATTGTCACATCCAATTACGATTGATTTCATATGTATCCCTCTCCTTTTGAACTTCCATTGAATATCTTTATGAATAATAATCTAAAATACCTATTACCGCTAAATTAATGGGGGCTGTTTTCAAATGAAGACAATCTCTTGCAACGCCCCCATCATTAGTTACCAATACAATTTCTCCAATGCCTGCACCTATTGCATCTAGCGCAATCATTGTCTCGTTTGAGTCTTCATTTGCAATATCCTGCACAATCAACAGTTTCTTGCCTATAAGCTCCTTATGTTTATAAGTGGAGACTACATTGCCTAATACTTTTCCAATAAACATTGTATTTCTCCTTTATAGTGTTTTGTAAATACTGTCAATGATTCCTGTGATAACACTATCAACGGGGGTATTAGGATTTTCCATGGCAAGGGCAGCATCTTTACTCTTAGCATAAAATACTAAGTCTCCAAATCCTGCTTGTACTGTATCTACGGCAATCATCAAATCTCCTTGTTTATCACCCTTATAGTCAACAGGTTCAATAACGAGCAGTTTCTTGCCATATAATGACTTCTCTTTTAAAGTAGCTGTAACAGTCCCTACAACTTTTGCATAAAACAAATCCTTCCTCCCCCTTCTTTCTGATTTTTAATCTTCTTTTTGCTCTTAATGTTCTTTTACTATCATTTGTTTTTGCTTAATATAATCCTTTGCCATTGCTCCTATAATAGTGCCTTTTGATACGGATAATGCTGAGATTTTTTTGCCTTCAATATCCTTTAGTGCTAAAAACCTTTTATTTGGGCTAATCACCAATGTTTCATCTTCTGGCCCTATATAATCTACCTTTTGATCCATTACTTTAATGCCATAACCTTGTATCTTTTCAACTAGCCTTCCTATTTCTTGCTGCAATGTTGGTTTTAAATAAGACCAATCGGAGTTTTTTCCGATGATGACCTCTTTACCACATAAGAGGCCTTGATAAGCTATTTGCACATGCGCCTCATCCAGAATAAGATGAGCTAGTTTAGACAGAGTCGTAATAGAGGGTTTAATAAGGATTACCTGAGCAAACTCATTACTTTGTGCTATAGAAAACCCTTGTTTGTTTTCTAGTCGTTTCCCTAGCATTTGATAATCTTTTTTGTTTAAAGTCATGTAATAGACCCTGTGTCCAGTTAAAAGCTTTTCAAGTTCCTTAACTATCTGATGTTCTTCAAGCTCACTTTCTAGATCTGTTTCTATAAGCACCAAAGCCTTTGGCAGTTTGAGCTCAGCTTCCTGCCTATATACCTGCTTAATGACATG
>JAEZKI010000211.1 GCA_023415525.1 Bacillota bacterium
ACTAGGAGGAAGCAGATATGAGAGAAAAAAAATTATCACTTGGGAATGTCATTTGCTATATCCTATTAATTTTATGGGGAATTATAACCATTTACCCTTTAATCTATACCTTTATTTCTTCTTTTAAGACAGAAACAGATATGTTTTCAAATCTTTTCGGATTACCAAAGGAATATATTTATTCGAACTATACGGACTTATTTACTGAAATGAATTTACTACGGAACATAATGAACAGTCTTTTTTTAGCAGTAATGACTGTTTTACTTCAACTTATTTTTGGGTCTATGGCTTCCTATATTATTGCTCATTTTAGCATGAAGCTCAATAATAAAATCATGTTGTACTTTATTATTGGTATGCTCATTCCAGTCCATGCTATCATTATTCCCATTTCTATTATTGCAAAAGCTGTAAATGGTTATAATAACTTTTGGTTTATTATTGCCATTTATGTAGCCACAGGGTTACCTTACTTGATTTTTGTAGTAACAGGCTTTATGCGATCTATTCCTAAAGAACTAATAGAAGCGGCCATTGTAGATGGATGTAATGCTAATCAGACTTTTTGGAAGGTTGTGCTACCTCTTAGTAAACCTGTACTTGCAACAATGGGGATGTTATCTTTCATAGGGGCATGGAATGAATTAATACTTGCTTTGGTTTTACTTAAAAATAATGCAACAAAGACAGTATCCCTTGCTTTAACCTTGTTTGCAGGGGAAAGATTTTCGAATTATCCCGGCATGTGTGCGGCTGTTATTGTAGGCGTACTGCCTACTATGGTTATTTATTTTATGTTCCAAGAAAATATTATTAAGGGAATGACAGCTGGCTCAGTAAAAGGATAAGATAGATTAGAGTAGGTAGACGATGAAGTACAAAAGAAAAATAGAGAAAAAGAGGAGTGTGTAGGATGCAAGAATTAAATTTTAGGCAGGTTCATTTAGATTTTCATACGAATAGTGAAATATTAGGTATTGGAAGTGAATTTGATCCCAAAGAATTTGCACAAACCTTAGTAGATGCAAAAGTGAATTCGATTACTTGTTTTGCCAGATGCCATCATGGAATGCTCTATTATGATTCGAAGCTTAACCCAGAGCGTATTCATCCTCATCTTGTCAATAAGAATTTATTAAAACAGCAGATAGAAGCCTGTCATGAAGTGGGAATAAGGGTACCTATTTATACAACCGTGCAATGGGATTACTATACCTCTAAGGCGCATAGGGATTGGGTGTGTATCGATACGGAAGGAAGAGCAATAGGTGAACCTGGACAAGGACCACAAGGACCTCTTGAACCAGGCTTTTATGAAACGCTTTGTGTCAACACGCCTTATAGAGTTTTTTTGAAGGCTCATGTTAAAGAAATTCTAGAAACATTTGATGTGGCAGATGGCCTTTTTCTAGATATTGTATTTCCAGTAGAATGCTGCTGTAGTACCTGCATGAGTAAAATGCTTGCACAAGGGCTTAACCCACATAATAGAGAGGATAGGCAACGCTTTGGGCAACAAAGTATCGATAACTTTAAAAGGGATATGACAGCCTTTATTAGACAGTTTAATAAAACATGTAGCATTTTTTATAATCGTGGCCATGTAGGAACACCACATCGGTCGGTAAAAGAGGCCTATACACATTTTGAATTAGAAACTTTACCAAGTGGTGCATGGGGTTATCTTCATTTTCCTGCAACCATACGTTATGCCAGGACCCTAGGTAAGGATTGCCTTGCGCAAACCGGTAAATTCCATACCATGTGGGGAGACTTCCATTCTTTTAAAAACAAAGCAGCCTTAGAGTTTGAATGTTTTAACATGCTTGCACTTAATGCGAAATGTATGATAGGCGACCAGCTTGAACCCAAAGGACGCTTATCCAAGCCAGTCTATGAGCTTATTGGCTCCGTCTATGAGCAAGTAGAACAAAAAGAAGCATGGTGTAAGGGAGCAACACCCGTTACAGAGATAGGGGTACTAACGCCAGAAGAATTTGAAGGGGCAACAGTAGGTGTGTTACCAGAGCCTTTACGAGGAGCTATTCGCATGCTCCAAGAAAGCAGCTATCAATTTGATGTACTGGATACATACAGTGACTTTGAAAATTATCGCCTTATTATTTTACCAGATGTGATTCCTGTATCCCCTCGATTTAATGAAAAGCTTGTGAAGTATATGGAAAAGGGCGGAAAGGTGATTTGTACCTTTGAATCTGGCTTAAATGAAGAGAAGACCCAGTTTGCCCTTGAAAATATTGGGGTAACTAGGAGGGAAGAGCAAGGTAAAGATCTATATGGTAGGTCAATAGCTGGACAAATCTATGATAGAGGTAATTACTGTGAGTATTTGATTCCAAAGGGAGACATTGGAGCAGGATTACCTGAGACTGAACACGTTATGTACACAAGAGGTCTTGCAGTAGATGCAGCACCAGATAGTAAGGTGCTAGTAGATGTTATCGCTTCTGTTTTTGATAGGGATTATCGCCATTTTTGTTCCCATAGGCAGTCACCCTCTTCTGGCAAAAAGGCTTCAGATGGTATTGTAATCAATAACTTAGGCAATATCATTTATTTCTCCCACCCTATTTTCACCCAATATAATTACAATGCACCCAGGTGGTGTAAAGTTCTTTTAAGTAATGCCATCAATAGCTTGTTAGGGGATAAATTACTTTATCATAATGGCCCTACAACGATGCTTGCTTCTATAAATGACCAATTAAATGAAAAGCGTAGGGTTGTTCACTTGCTTCACTATATCCCAGAGCGTCGCTCACAAGCCATTGATATTATTGAAGATGTTATCCCCCTCTATCAAGTTGATTTAAAGGTTCAAGTAGACAAAGAAGTTGCAAGAGTCGTATGTGAGCCACAACATAGGGAGATAGCCTTTGAGCAGCAAGAAGGCTATGTAAGTTTTACCGTACCTAAAATAGAAGGCCATCAGATGGTAGTAATCTACTATTAATAATACAACTAATAGATTATTTATTACCATGGTCAATTATGTTACTAAAAAAGTACATAAAACCAATAAAATAAATAATCACAAAAACGGGTGGCATTAATTAGAGGTAAGACACATGATTTACTCTGTTTTTAAAAGCCTCTAGCATTTATTTAGAATCAGAAAAACCTCCATCTAATCTAAGGTGGAGGTTTTTTATAGGAGAGGTTAAGGGAAAATTATAAGGACAACTTCATTAAATAATCAGTTTGAGGATCATCCCCTAATTGAAAAACATGGGTATCAAACTTTATAAATCCTTGCTTTTCATAAAAGCGTAAAGCATTTAGATTATGTTCCCATACCCCTAACCAAATATAATCTAACTGATATTCTTTACCGATTTCTATAGCTTTCCCAATAAGTTGCTGCCCAATATGTTGCCCTTTATACTGTTGAAGGATATAAATTCTTTCAATCTCTAAAGTATGAGGATGTCCAGACTCTGTCTGCGCCCCCTCTAAATTCAACTTCATATAGGCAATAACTTCTTCATTCTTTTCAACAAGATAAAAGAGGGAAGCCTCATTGGTGAGTTCCTTTTCCAACTGCTCATAAGAGAAATTTTGCTCTAAATAATTTTCCATATCTTCGTGATTATTCTCATCCGAAAAGGTTTCATAAAAGGTTTTTTCAGCGATATATTTTATTTTTTCTATTTCTTGTAAACTAGTTTTTTTAATGGATAAATGATCCATGATTTTCCTCATTTCCTTATGAAATTAATTTCTTGGAGTAACTTTTGCATAGCTACTTACAGGTTTTTCTTCATCCCTTCAATTTTATCAAGCACTTTCTTGTCCCACTTATCGTCTTGAGCTTCAATGATATGAACATTAAAGCCGTATATTCTGCTATTATGTAAAACAGATACATCATCATCTATATGTAAATCAATTCGATACTTACCAGGATATTTGGAAGGCATAGGTTCAGTTTTACTTCCTTGAACTTCCCTAGCATGGCGAGCACCATTAATCACGTCATTCAGTTTTATTCCATAATGATGAAACAATCCAAAAATATATCTTTCTGAACGAAAAGAGGTGGTATATATCCAAACTTGTATCCCTTGTTTTTGTAGTTCTTTAAGCAATGAAATAGTTCCATATCTTAAGCGTTCCCTATAAATTTTATTCCAAGGGAACCTCAATTCATCTTCTACTTTAAAATAATCAGGTGAGACAAACAAAGTATCATCTAAATCAAAAGAAACAATCATAGCAGTTACCAACTTTCTACTACTTAAAATTCATTTTACTACAAATCTAAAAGATAAACTTATAAACAAGCCATTAGACTAATTAACTATAGCATGTATTAATAAATATGAAAATAAAAAATATTTAAATAATAGCTTAGGTTGGTTACAAATAGCTTTTAGAATACTATCATAAAGAATGAAGTATAAATAGTCTTTAAATTTCTTGTAAGTTGTATTATATTAATGGTACCTATGTTATAATTCAAGTAAGATGTATAATCATATTATAAAAATGGGAAAGATTTATTTGTAAACCTTAGTAATAC
>JAEZKI010000251.1 GCA_023415525.1 Bacillota bacterium
TCACTTTGATTTTCAAAAACATCCATAGAAGCCATACTAATGGCTGCTACCTTAATGCCTTCTTTTGCTAACTCACTAACTGCTTCAACAACAAGGTGAACTTCTGAGCCTGTTGCCATTAAGAGAACGTCAGCTTCCTTTGGTTCACAACCTGCTACGACATAAGCACCCTTTTTAGCTTCTTCTCCTGTCTTTTCTAAGAAAGGCAGGTCTTGTCTCGATAAGACAATAGCTACAGGTTCTGTCTTGCTATTTAAGGCATATTCCCAGGCTGCAACTGTTTCCTTTGCATCTGCTGGCCTAAAGGTAACTAGATTAGGTGTACTACGAAGCATAGCTAATTGTTCAATGGGTTGATGGGTTGGTCCATCTTCTCCTACCCCTATACTATCATGAGTGAGTACATAGGTAACAGGTAGCTTCATAAGGGCTGCTAAACGCATAGGGTTCTTCATATAGTCACTAAATACAAAGAAGGTTGAACAAAAAGTTTTTAAGCCACCATGTACCATAATCCCGTTAGCAATAGCACCCATTGCATGCTCGCGAATTCCAAAGTGAAGATTGCGCCCTTCATAGTCTTCACTACTGAAGTCCCCTTGATCCTTCATATAAGTTTTTGTAGATGGTGCTAAATCAGCTGAACCACCTATTATATTTTTCACTTTATTGGCCATATCATTGATGACTTCAAAAGAAGCAACACGTGTAGCCATTTTCTTTGTAGTATCTGCGTATTTATCATAACTATCTAAACTAATCTCTTGATTAGAATGCCATTCTTCCCATTCCCGAGCTAGCTCTGGATAAGCTTTACAATAGTTTGCAAAAAGTTCATTCCATTCTTTTTCTTCCTCTGCACCTTTTTGAATCAGATTTTCATAATGAGCTTTTACTTCCTCTGAAATATGGAATTCTTCTTCAGAGAGTCCAAGGAATTTTTTCATCTCTTTAATGTTATCCACACCAAGAGGCTCACCATGGGCCACTGCCTTCCCTTGTTTTGCAGGGCAACCATAGCCAATTTGTGTTTTGATTTCAATAAAGCTTGGTTGTGTTAAATTAGCTTTTGCAGCCTCAATAGCCTTAGAAATGGCTTCTGTATCATTGCCATCTTCTACCAAAAAGGTCTCAAAGCCTTGAGCTTCAAAACGCGCTCTTACATTTTCTCTAGATGCAATGTCTGTATTTCCTTCAATGGTAATATTATTAGAATCATAAAGTACAATGAATTTGCCTAGCTCTAATGTTCCAGCTAAAGCTGCCGCCTCATAGGAAATCCCTTCCATAAGGCAACCATCTCCTACTAAAGCATAGGTATAGTGATCCACTAGGTCATAGCCTTCTTTATTAAAATGAGCAGCAAGATGTCTTTCTGCCATGGCCATTCCTACTCCTGTAGCTATACCTTGTCCAAGAGGACCTGTAGTTGTTTCAACTCCTATAGTATGACCATACTCTGGATGGCCTGGTGTTAAACTTCCTTCTTGACGGAAGTTCTTTAAATCTTCCATTGTAACCCCGTAGCCGAATAAATGAAGTAAAGAATAAAGTAATGCAGAGCCATGACCTGCTGAAAGGATAAAACGGTCCCTATTTTTCCAGTTAGGTGACTTTGGATTATGTTTAAGATGTTCTGCCCATAAGGTATAGGCCATTGGTGCTGACCCCAATGGTAAGCCGGGATGCCCTGAATTGGCTTTTTGTACGGTCTCTGCTGCTAAAATACGAATCGTATTAATGGATTGCTCTTTAATCTTGCTCATTATATCTTTTTCCTCCTTAGGGTATTAGGTACAAAAATCATACTTTTTTATTATACCTTTTTTTTTTCTTCATGTATATTCCAATTTATGATACTATTAGATTTAGAAACTACTCTATTTTTCGTATATTTATGCTAAATAAGGACGGTGAATCTATGGCCTACATTTACCCTACTATAACAAATGGACTATTGGCTTATAAGCTCTATTTTATCTATCGCTCAAGGAAGCTTTATTTAGGAACTTATAAAACAGAGTCCATGGCCAACGAAGCCCTAAAGGAAGCTGAATACATTGTAGAGAGTACCTTAGGTCCTCTCCAATATACGCCTCATTCTATTCCTTTTAAAAAATACATATCCCTTTGTAACTTTAGAGATAATAAGGTTTATATTAAAAATCCTATTTATATTTATAATGATTACTTTTGTTACTTTTTATCCCCCACTTCTCGTTTTACCTTTGATATGAAAGAACTTATGTTTTTTTCTTCCTATAAGATTTTTAAACGAGGGAATTATATTTATACACAAGATAATGTGGCACAACAAAGTATCCTTTCTCGCTTTAGTATTCCACGTCATGCTGTTTTAGGTGTGGATTATTACTTTAAAAACGGAAATATCTATGATTTTCGCTCAACAAATTTAGAAATTCATAATGGTTATAAAGGCGTGTCTAAAGAAGTGAGAAACGATCAAACTTTCTATAGTTCTCGTATTTTTGTTGAGCACACTCTAGTCATTGGTCACTATCTTTCGGAGTTAGAAGCAGCAATTGCCTATAATAAAGCTATTGATGTCTTACAAGCTAAAGGCCCTACTAGGGATTATATTAAGAATGAATTTCCTTATTTAACCTTATCAGAATATCAAGAGATTTATAATCGTATTTCTATTTCTCCTTCTATCGTTACAGGTAATAAAAAACGTCGTGTTACTTCTAGCAAAGAATATCGTGGTATTTGTAGAGATAAAAGTGGTTATAGAGCTAGTATTGGTTATCAGTCTAAGCAATACTATCTTGGTATTTATCCTACAGAAAAAAGGGCCGCCCAAGCTTATAACTTCGCCTCTCTTTATCTCTATGGCAATAACGGTTTTGTCAATTCCATTACACCTACTATCTATGAAGCAGATATTACA
>JAEZKI010000275.1 GCA_023415525.1 Bacillota bacterium
TAAACTTTAAAAAGAAAAGTTTAGGAGCTAAAAGAGTGCCGGCAGTGGGACTTGAACCCACACGTAGTTGCCTACAACAGATTTTGAGTCTGCCTCGTCTGCCATTCCGACATGCCGGCAAATAGAAAATGTCTTAAGACAAGTAGTATATTACCATATTCTAGATAAAAGCGCAAGTAAAAAATGATAAGATAAGGAATTATTTTTATGTCTACTAACAGATGAAGTAAAACATTGTATCTCTTGGCATAATCCATTACAATAAGAATAGTGACCTTCTAGGATGAGTAAGGAGGTTAAATGAAGGGAGGATAAGCTCATGCAAGAAGCAGAGGAAAGACAGCTTATTGAAAAAGTAAAGGGTGGGGATAGTAAAGCTTTTGAAGAGCTCCTCTTTTACTATGAGAAGTCTATTTATAGTATTTGTTTAAGAATGCTTAAAAATGAAGAGGAAGCCATGGACGCAGCACAAGAAGTGGCCCTAAAATTATGGCGACAGCTTCATCTTTTTGAATATAAATCCAAATTAAGCACATGGATCTATAGATTAACGACCAACCAGTGTCTGGATCAGCTTAGAAAGCTCAAACATAAGAGGGATATTTCTCTCTTTCAACAAGATAGAGAAAAAGAGGAAGAATGGCTATTAGAAAGTCCCGATGAAGGGGCTTTAGTGGAGCCTAAGATTGAACAAAAAGAGCTTCAAGACATCCTACAGCAAGCGATAATGGAATTAAAGGAAGATTATCGTGTGATTTTGGTATTTCGAGATATAAAACATTATGCCTATGAAGAAATAGCAGAGATTTTAGAAATATCATTAGGAACTGTAAAATCGCGATTATCTCGTGCCAGATTAGCGTTAAAAAAAGTTTTGGAGCAGGATAAGGAACCCTACCGATCTTTTTTTCGTCTAAAAAGGCAATAAGGAGTGTGCCCTATGAAATGTAATATGTATATAAATAAAATGTCGAGTTATTATGAGAATGAGCTTAAAGAAGAGGAAAGGCAAGAGCTAGAAGAACATCTTGGCACATGTGCTTATTGCCAAGACGAATGGAAAAAGTTAAAAATAATTTTAGATGAATTAAAACAGTTAGAAGAAGTTTCTTTACCCACTAACTTTCATGAAACCATAATGAAAAGAGTCTATGAAGAAGAAAAAAAGAAGACTCAAGACACATTAAAAACCTTCTCTAAAAAGAAAAGGACTTCCTGGTTAAAGGCAGGAGGAGGTCTTGTAGCTGTATTGGTTTTGGCTATAGGTTTTTTGAATTATGATTTCTCATTTACCAATGACAAGGGAGCAGCTATTGCATCCACTGAAAGTATGAAATCAGAAATGGCGGCACCAGCCCTTAAGGAAAAAGAGATAGAAAGACCAGCGGCCAGAGGAATCATAGAAAGCAAGGAAAGTCAGGTAACTGGAACAGAAGAAAAGCAGGAAGAAAATATGATTTACCATGTAGCGGAAAGTGAGGCTTTAGATCACCAAACTTTTTTACAGGAGGAGTGGCAGATTATAACACCCCATCCTCTAGAGGTCCTAGAAAGACTAAAAAACTATAGCCTAGAACAAGGCTATGAGTGGCTTTCACAAGAGGAGAATGAAAAGGGTGAGCCCGTTGTTTTACTGCAAGGCAGTATAAATAAAGAAGACGTGAAGGCTTTTTTAGAAAAAGAGGGTTGTGAGCTACAGGAAATAGTAGAAACTTCAGAGGGAGAAGCCATAAGACTTACGTTTCGACAAGAATAAGACCAGTGACTACGGAAAGACTTGACAGTTTCTGTGGTTTTTGATACATTAAAAGCGTAAACTTATAATCCTTGCAGTGATAAAGAGGAGTAGCAGTCTAGAGAGATTTTTTAGCGAGATTGGGGTGGTGGGAGCCAATTAAATCTAAGCTGTGAAGGCGCTTTGGAGCAAGACTGTAAAAGAGGAACAAAAAGTGTTTTTGTTCAATAAGGGTGGAACCGCGGAAGTTACCTTTCGTCCCTTTGCTAGGGATGGAAGGTTTTTTATTTTATCCAAAAATAAGGAGGAACAAGTGAAATGACTGAAAAGAGTATGCAACAAATTGTGGCTGTAGCCAAATCAAGAGGCTTCGTCTATCCAGGCTCTGAAATTTATGGTGGATTAGCGAACTCATGGGATTATGGTCCATTAGGTGTAGAGTTCAAAAACAATGTTAAAAAGGCATGGTGGAAAAAATTTATACAAGAAAGTCCTTATAATGTAGGAGTGGACTGTGCCATCTTAATGAATCCACAAGTATGGGTAGCTTCTGGACACGTAGGAGGCTTTAATGACCCTTTAATGGACTGTAAGGCTTGTAAAGAACGTTTTAGAGCTGATAAAATTATTGAAGACTTCTTAGAAGCAGCAGGTACACCAGAGGTAGTAGATGGCTGGAGTCATGAAGAGATGCAAAGCTTTATTAAAGAAAAAGCCATTCCTTGTCCAAGTTGTGGGGCTCATGACTTTACGGATATTCGCCAATTCAACTTGATGTTTAAAACATTCCAAGGTGTCACAGAGGACTCTAAAAATGTGGTTTACTTACGTCCTGAAACGGCACAAGGTATTTTTGTAAACTTCAAAAGTGTACAACGTACCACACGTAAAAAAGTACCTTTTGGTATTGGACAAATTGGTAAGTCCTTTAGAAATGAAATTACACCAGGTAACTTCATTTTCAGAATTCGTGAATTTGAGCAAATGGAACTGGAGTTTTTCTGTAAACCAGGAACTGAATTAGAATGGTTTGATTATTGGAGAGCTTATGCGAAAAACTTCCTTTTAAATTTAGGTATTCATGAGGAGAATATGCGCCTTCGTGATCATTCTCCAGAAGAACTTTCTCACTATAGTAATGCCACAACGGATATTGAGTTTAAATTCCCATTTGGATGGGGTGAGCTTTGGGGGATTGCTAGTCGTACAGACTTTGACCTTAAGCAACATCAGACTCACTCTGGGGAAGATATGCAATATTTCGATCCAACTACAAATGAGAAATATATTCCTTACTGTGTGGAACCTTCTTTAGGTGCAGACCGTGTAACACTTGCTTTCTTATGTGAAGCTTATGATGAAGAAACCTTAGAAGATGGTGAAACAAGAACGATATTCAGATTCCATCCAGCCCTTGCACCCGTTAAAGCCGCAGTACTTCCACTTTCTAAGAAATTATCTGAAGAGGCTATGAAGGTTTATACGGAACTTGCAAAGCACTTTAATGTTGAATATGATGAAGCGGGCTCAATTGGTAAGCGTTATAGAAGGCAAGATGAAATTGGTACACCATTCTGCATTACTTTTGACTTTGATTCCTTAGAGGATCAAAAAGTAACCGTACGTGATCGTGATACTATGATGCAAGAACGTATTGCCATTGAGGATTTAGTTAAATATATTGAAGATAAGATGTCATTTTAGTAAATTTTAACAAAAAGTATTTTTAACAAGAACAATCTAAAAAAAGTAGAAGACACTAGGATAATGCAGCCATTATGGCCATTAGCCTAGTGTTTTATTATTTGTAGGAAATGCCCTCCATATAAGGGATGAATCAGCTTATTACTGAATAAAGTGAACAAATGTGTTGTGTATATTAGATAAAAAATATTAGTAAAAAATAAAAATATAGGTCATTCTAATGAAACATAGTGTGTAATTATAAAATATGATATCTAATTTAAAAAATTATGATATAATATGTGAGAGATAAAGTAAACACCTTTAGTTTTACCGCCAAAAGAACTGATGGGTTTGCTTTATTATGTACATAATTAGGAGGGAATATTGAATATGGCTAATAAGTGGGTATATTTATTTAAAGAAGGCAATGCGACAATGAAAAACCTTCTCGGTGGTAAGGGTGCGAACTTGGCAGAAATGACAGTTCTTGGTCTTCCAGTACCACAAGGTTTTACGATTACAACAGAAGCTTGTACTCAGTATTATGAAGATGGTGAAATAATCAATGATGAAATCCAAGGTCAAATCATGGAGTACATCACTAAAATTGAAGAAATTAATGGTAAAAAGTTTGGAGATAAAGAAAATCCTCTTTTAGTATCTGTTCGTTCAGGCTCTAGAGCCTCTATGCCAGGTATGATGGATACTATCCTTAATCTTGGTTTAAATGAAGATGTTGTAGAAGTACTTGCTAACAAATCAGGTAATCCTAGATGGGCTTGGGATTGCTATAGAAGATTTATTCAAATGTTTTCAGATGTTGTTATGGAAGTTGGAAAGAAATACTTTGAAGAATTAATTGATAAAATGAAAGAAGAAAAAGGCATCACACAAGATGTTGATCTTGATGCAGAAGATCTTAAGAAACTTGCTAATCAATTTAAAGCTGAATACAAAGCAAAAATTGGAAAAGACTTCCCAGATGATCCAAAAGTTCAATTAATGGCAGCTGTTAAAGCTGTATTCCGTTCATGGGATAACCCAAGAGCAAATGTTTATCGTCGTGACAATGATATCCCTTATTCTTGGGGAACAGCAGTTAACGTACAACCTATGGCATTTGGTAATATGGGTGAAACATCTGGTACAGGTGTTGCTTTCACACGTGACCCTGGTAATGGTGAGAAAAAACTCATGGGTGAATTCTTAATCAATGCACAAGGTGAAGACGTAGTGGCTGGTGTTCGTACACCACAACATATTGATCAATTAGCAGAAGTTATGCCAGAAGCATTTAATGAGTTTAAAGCAATTTGTGAAAAGCTTGAAAAACATTATAGAGATATGCAAGATATGGAATTTACCATTGAAGACCGTAAACTTTATATATTACAAACACGTAATGGTAAGAGAACAGCTCAAGCTGCTTTAAAGATTGCTTGTGACCTTGTTGATGAAGGCATGAGAACACCTGAAGAAGCAGTAGCTATGATTGATCCTAGAAATTTAGATACATTACTTCACCCACAATTTGATACAAAGGCATTAAAAGCGACAACACCTCTGGGTAAAGGTCTTGGTGCATCACCAGGAGCTGCTTGTGGTAAAGTTGTCTTCACAGCTGAAGATGCAAAAGCTTGGGGAGCAAGTGGTGAAAAAGTTGTCCTTGTTCGTCTTGAAACATCACCAGAAGATATCGAAGGTATGAAAGCTGCTCAAGGTATCTTAACTGTTCGTGGTGGTATGACATCACATGCTGCTGTAGTTGCTCGCGGTATGGGTACATGCTGTGTATCAGGTTGTGGCGATATCAAAATGGACGAAGCAAATAAGAAATTTGAATTAGCTGGTAAAACCTTCTATGAAGGAGATTTTATCTCTATTGATGGTACAACAGGTAATATCTATGATGGTCTTATTCCAACCGTTGATGCAGTCATTGCTGGTGAATTTGGTAGAATCATGGCATGGGCTAATGAATTTAAAAAATTAAAAGTACGTACAAATGCAGATACACCAGAAGATGCTAAAAAGGCACGTGAACTAGGTGCAGAAGGTATTGGTCTTTGTCGTACAGAGCATATGTTCTTCGAAGCCAATAGAATTGCTGCCTTCCGTGAGATGATTTGCTCAGATACAGTAGAAGAAAGAGAAGCTGCTCTTGAAAAGATTCTTCCTTATCAACAAAGTGACTTTGAAAAATTATATGAGGCTCTTGAAGGAAACCCAGTAACTATTCGTTTCTTAGACCCACCTCTTCATGAATTTGTTCCTACAGAAGAAGAAGATATTGAGAGATTAGCTGTTGCTCAAAATAAATCTGTTGAAACCATTAAAGCCATCATTGATTCTTTACATGAATTTAACCCAATGATGGGTCACAGAGGATGTCGTCTTGCTGTAACTTATCCTGAAATTGCTAAAATGCAAACAAAAGCTGTTATTCGTGCAGCTATCAATGTTCAAAAAGCACATGCTGATTGGAATGTTAAACCAGAAATTATGATTCCACTTATTTGCGATATTAAAGAGTTAAAATTTGTTAAGAAACTCGTTGTTGAAACTGCAAATGCTGAGATTGCTGCTGCAGGCATTAACTTAAACTACGAAGTGGGTACAATGATTGAAATCCCAAGAGCTGCTCTTACAGCAGATGAGATTGCTAAAGAAGCTGATTTCTTCTGCTTCGGTACCAATGACTTAACACAGATGACCTATGGTTTCTCTCGTGATGATGCAGGTAAGTTCTTAGATGCTTACTATAGCACAAAGATTTTCGAGAATGATCCATTTGCTAAATTAGATCAAACAGGTGTTGGTGCATTAATGGAAATGTCTATTAAATTAGGACGTCCTGTTAATTCAAAATTACATGTTGGTATCTGTGGAGAACATGGTGGAGATCCATCATCAGTAGAATTCTGCCACAAGCTTGGACTTGACTATGTGTCTTGTTCACCATTTAGAGTACCTATTGCAAAATTAGCTGCTGCTCAAGCTGCAATCGCAGATAAATAGTCAATAGAAATAAAAATAGTCTGTAGGAGTACATAAGTTCTCTTGCAGACTATTTTTTTATTTTATAGAAGAAAAGAGAAAGAACCTATAATATAACTTGTAGTTATATGAAACATGAGAAAGATACATTCTACTTATGACTTACTTTAAGGTACAATAAGGGTACTTATTAAAGAAAGAAGGGGATAATCATGAAGTGGGATGTGAAACTCTATGAAAAATTTAATGAGGAGCGCTTGCAACCTATTATAGATTTAATACATCGTATTCCAGAGGAGCAATATAAGAAGATACTAGATGTGGGGTGTGGCTCTGGAATGAGTACAGTACCATTAGTTAACAGATTTCCAAAAGCAGAAGTTATAGGAGTAGATGCTTCTAGAGAAATGCTTAACAAAGCTAAGGATAGTTGTGAAGAAATTACTTGGATACAAAAAGATTGTAGTAAACCATTAACGGATTTAGGGACATTCGACTTAATTTTTTCCAATGCCTTTTTACAGTGGCTACAGGATCAAGAGGTATTTTTGAAAAATATAACGCAGTGCTTAAATCCTAATGGGATCCTTGCATTACAAGTGCCTAACTATGATGCAATGCCAGTGAAACAGTGTGTAGATCGTGTTATAGCCTCCTATGGTAGACGCTTTGAAGAGATAAATAAAGGAATGTGTCATAATCATACATTACCCAACTATTACGATATACTTTCTAAGTACTATGAAGAGATTAGTATTTGGCAGACAAATTATGCCCATATTATAGAAAGTTATGAGGCTATTGTAGAATTTGTAAGTGGAACTGGACTAAGGCCCTACCTGCAAGAGATGGAAGAAGAAGAGAAGGAGTCTTTTAAAAAGGCTTTAATAACAGAACTAAAAAAGGTATATCCTATACAAAGAAATGGCAAGATTATTTTTACCTTTGAAAGAATAGAATTTATAGCTAAAAAGAATAAAGAAATTTGAAAGGATACGCTGTTCAGTTTGAATAGCGTATCCTTTTGTCCATAATTCAACCATAATTGTTATTTACAATAAGATAAGGAGGTATTGCTATGAAATATCCGGGTGTACCAGTAATCATGTTAACAGTAAAACTGGAGGAAGTTGCCCATCTAAAGGGATTTGAAACGCTATACAAAGGGGATGAAGCTTGTAAAAATACCAATGAGTATTGCTCTTATGGTAGCAATAGGGTTTCGGATACTTATCAGTTATAGAAAGAGTGGAGATTTGATTCATCGGAGTGTGAAGAGATTAAAAAAGTAAGCTAGAAATGAGAATAGAAAATTGAAAGGTCAACTTTTTGACAAGTCTAATGAAAACAAGAAAGCTAGTATTTAAAGAGATTTAGATTATAAAGTGCTCTGCTTTTTTGAAAAAGTATGCTAGAAGGTGCAGTTGAATAATAAATTAACAACTCTTGGACATAATATTAGAAAACAGTTTTTTGTAGGCAGCAATAAATAAAATGAAAACTTAATCATTGAAGGTTTAAAGCAGTCAATAAGGTGTTAAAGTCCTAACAGGCTTGTTAAAGAATTAATTTAAATTGACAGCTTCTTCAAAGTGCGATAACTTAATAATCATCTTGAGGTAAGAAGACTATAAAATGATCGGAGGAATAGACAATGGGAATTTATGTAATGACAGGTGGAACAACTGGAATTGGTGCAGTAACGCGAGAAAAGCTTATAGAAGCAGGACACGAAGTATTTAATATTGACTATAAAGAAGGCGATTATTGCGCTGATTTATCTGATAAAAAAGGACGAAGAGGGGCTATCCAAGCAGTACTTAAGGAATATCCCCAGGGAATAGATGCATTAATTTGTAATGCTGGGGTGGGGCCTGTCATGCCAGCGGAGACGATTTTTTCCCTAAACTTTTTTGCCAGTATTGAATTAGCTGAGGGACTTCGTTCACTACTTAAGAAAAAGGGAGGAAATTGCGTAGTAACTTCCTCCAATTCTATTACAACCCAAATGGTACGTATGGATTGGGTAGATATGCTTACTAATGTAATGGATGAAGAAAGGGTAATGGAGTTTGCAAAAGGGATTCCTGTTGAGAAAAGGCCATATGCTTACAGTTCTAGTAAGCATGCTTTAGCAAGATGGGTAAGACGTGTTTCACCAACCTGGGCTGTAGATGGTTTAAGAATTAATGCCATTGCACCTGGTAATACAACGACACCTATGACACAGGGGTTAACAGCTGCTCAAAAGGAAGCAGCCCTTTTAATCCCTATTCCAACCCGTTATATACAAAAGGAATTTTTAGATGCGGAAGAGATTGCTAATAGTATTGTATTTATGTCATCAAAATTAGCCAGTGGGATTAACGGAACCATACTATTTGTGGATGGAGGCATTGACGCCTTACTTCGTTCAGAAAGATTTTAGGAGGAGACATTATGGGAATCTTAGAAAAGTACATGGAGTGTATGAAAAAAGGAGATAATATAGCTTTAGCCGATTTGTTTAATGCTTATGGAGTCCTTCACGATTCTTCGCTCCTTAAAATTGGTAAGGATACATTACATTTAGAGGGTAAAATGGCTATTGAGATGATGTTTCATCATAAGTTTGGATTTAATGGTGGACCTTTTGAGATTACGGGTATTAATTATAGTTCAAAAGACACTGTAAGTTATTTCATTAATTATGGGCAGTCTGTTGTGGCTGTTTCGGCCTTCTTAACAGAAGTGGATGAAGAAGGTAAAATAAAACGTTTAAATATTTATCCTTTATAAAAATAGGGGAAGGGGCTTTGCAAAGAAGGAATGCAAAGCTTTTTTTTATTTTCAAGTATTTTGTACGATAGTGCTAAAAAGAATAGGCATAGATGAAGGTTTTTGTTTCTTTGAACAAATTTGTCATTAAAAAAAGGAAATAAGGACATTATGTAGTATTACTAATAGTATGTGGGGTGATAAAAATGTGTCATCGAAAAAGGCAAGAAGTGTTTGAAAAAGATAACTTATGTCCTTATGCTATGCTTGTGAGTCAGTCAAAAGGGCGGGAACGCATGGAGGAAGAGTGTGAAGTACGTACAGCTTTTCAAAGAGACCGGGATCGTATTTTACATTCTAAGGCTTTTAGGCGTATGGCCCATAAGACTCAAGTTTTTATTTCGCCAGAAGGCGATCATTATAGAACCCGTCTTACACATACATTAGAAGTGGCTCAAATTGCACGTACCTTGTCACGCGCCCTTAAGCTAAATGAAGACTTAACAGAAGCCATAGCTTTAGGTCATGATCTTGGACATACACCTTTTGGACATACGGGGGAACGTGTCCTTGCGGAGTTAACCCAAGGAGAATTTTCTCATAACAAGCATAGTTTACGTGTTGTTGAGAAATTAGAAAATAATGGGAAAGGCCTTAACCTTACTTATGAAGTAAGAGATGGTATCCTGAACCATCCTACCAGTGGTCAACCTCAGACCTTAGAAGGACGTGTAGTTCAAATAGCAGATAAGATTGCCTATATTAATCATGATATAGATGATGCCATAAGAGGGAGGGTTTTATCTTCAGAAGATTTGCCCCAAGCTTATAGGCAAGTGTTAGGTGACACATCCAGTGCACGTATTAATCGCATTATTATGGACATTATTAATGAGAGTCATAATAAACCTATTATTCAAATGAGTAGGCCAGTAAACGAGGCCTTTTATGGAATGCGTCGTTTTTTATTTGATAAAGTTTATATTGGCTCTTTAGCTAAAGAACAGGAAGAAAAAGCTGAACGTGTTATTCAGCAGCTATATGCCTATTATATTGAGCATTTAGAAAACTTGCCATCCAGTATTTATCTTAAACTAGAACAGGGAGACTCAAAAGAGCAGGTGGTATGTGATTATATTGCGGGTATGACAGATCGTTATGCCATTCATACCTTCTGTGATTTATTTTTCCCTGCATCTTGGCAGGTCTATTAATAATAAGAACTAAATGAAAGATAAAACGAGGGAATGAAGAAGAAAGAAGGAGAGTAGATGTATCCTCAACATGTGATTGAAGAAATTAGACAACGTAGTGATATTGTATCTATTATCTCCGAGTATACAAGTCTTACAAAAAAGGGAGGTAATTATACAGGGCTATGTCCTTTTCACACGGAGAAAACCCCTTCCTTTTCAGTAAGTGAGGAGAAACAGCTTTACTATTGCTTTGGATGTGGTGCAGGCGGCAATGTGCTGACCTTTTTAATGCAAAAAGAAAATATGAATTTTGTGGAAGCCTTAAAGTATTTGGCAGAGCGTGAAAATATTTCATTAGAAGAAGAGTATTTATCTCCTGAAGAAAGAGAAAGAACCCATCAACGTCAAAAGCTTTTAGAGATTTTAAAGGAAGCTGCACGTTATTTTTATTACCAATTACAGCATGAAAAATATAAAGAAGTACTGGATTATCTTTTGCAAAGAGGTTTAACAC
>JAEZKI010000316.1 GCA_023415525.1 Bacillota bacterium
CTTCTGTATGGCTTCATTGGCTTCAAAACTAACAGATTTAACTTGTTCAAAGCTCTTTGTTTCAGATTCGAGAGCATAGTACTCTTTCTGAAGAAGCTCAATAAAACCGCTTATTTCTGTTACAAATTGCTCGAGATTGCTATTGATATCATTAACAGCTGTCTTGGACTGTTCAGCTAGCTTGCGAATAGCATCAGCTACCACAGCAAATCCTCTACCTTCTTCACCAGCTCTGGCAGCTTCGATAGAGGCGTTAAGAGCCAGTAAGTTAGTTTGTTCGGCAATACTAGAAACCATTTCTACAATATTAGTTATGTTATTGGCCTTCTGGTGTAGGTATTCACTTTTTTGGTTAATAACAGTAAAATTATTAAGGGTATTAAAGATGTTTTGACTAGAACAGGTTACATTTTCGTAGCTATTATTAATTTTATCCATGGCAACAGATAAATCTTGTTTATTAATATCTTCAGTTTTGACGATTTCTCTTAAAATAGTAATATTGTCATTAAGCACATTTGCGGCTTGACTGGTATTTTCAGCTTGGGAAACAGCTCCTAAAGCTACTTGTTCCACAACATTTGAGATTTCCTCAGAAGTACTTAGCATATTATCAGAGATGATACGGATGTCTTTTACAAAGTTATCCATTTCATCTGTAACACCTTTAAAACCTACAAAATCTGATTGTAAACCTTTTTTATAAGTAGAAAGTAAATGATAGAGGCTTTCAAAGCGATCACGAGTGAGCAAAGTATTATCATGTAAATAATTTTTATCAATCAACCGTGTTATTTCTCTTTCAATAAAGTGAAAGGGTTTAAGGAGCAATGCTGTACTGAAAGCAGTAAGTAGACTACTTATAAGACCTAATAAAAGGGCTTGTGACCACTGATTTACCCCAAGAGGGAGAAGGAATAAGAGACTACTGGTTATAAAGACAAACAAAGCATTTTTAACAGGAATACTTCTAATAAAACCAAAGGAAAGGAGTCGATTAAAGAAGTATTTTTTTTCTTCAAAAATAGAGTGGGAAAAGGTAAGTCGAACAGATAAGTAACCTTGACGTTTTTCTAGCTCAGTAACAATTACTTTTTCTTTAAAGAAATCCATACATCCATCTAATAGGCCATAAAAATAATCAAACATTCCTCGAGGGGATTGATAAGTAAAAACAGCTTCTGTTTCAGAAACAGGTTCTATGGAAACGAGAGGAGGTTTAGCACCTGCAAATTTTTTGGTCATCACAACATGGATATCAAAAAGAGATTTTAAGAAAGAATACATGTTATGATGTTTAAAAAAAGATGGAAAGGCGGAGTAGAAGGATAAAATATTATCTTTTCCAATGTCATGCCATAATTTAGAGGGAGGCTTACCCAACTGTTCTGACAAATGGCTAATAAGTGACGCAACTTGTTTATCTTCTACATTTTCTATAGGTGAGAAAATGCGTGTTGCTTTCCACCCTATTTTTTCCATTGCCAGTTCTACAGGTTCTTGACCATAAAGTTTCTTACATGTTTTAATCCAAGTAGCAACTATAGTTCCTTTCATAACATCACCATCCAATATGTATTTGTTAAAATCATTATATATGGGAATCGGCAACTTGTTAAGAAGGAAGTTATAAATAATTAGAATTTATTAAATGATATATAAAGATGCACAAATAATTTCTAAGATATTTTTAGTGTATCATTATTGAAAGAGAATGAGAGGAGAGGTAAAAGGAGCTCTTTTTTAGAAAGAAGTTCTATAGAAATGAAAAGGGATATTTTGCCCAGTTAATTTTACAAAGTATGCTATAATAATTTTAAACTTAATGTATAATAATTAGAATAAATGGGAATTAATCAAAGGAGGGTAAAAATGAATTATGTAGTTGGAGATGTAGTACAAATGAAGAAACCACACCCCTGCGGTACCAATGAGTGGGAAATCTTGCGTGTGGGTGTGGACTTCAAACTACGTTGTTTAAATTGTAATCACCTTATTATGATTCCAAGAGAGAAATTTGAAAAGAGTGTCAAAAAGCTTTTAAGGCATCTAGAGAAATAAATAAATCATACTTATGAATTTTTTACCTTAAATTTTAAGCTTAAATAACTTGTCTTATTGCAGTTTTTGTGGTATTATTATTAACTGTAATGTAATCCTTGCTCTATATAAATATGAAGGTATAGGGCCAATGTCCAAAAGGAGGTGCTGACATGAGAAATTACGAATTATCAGTTGTTTTATTCCCAAATTTAGCGGAAGAACAAAAATTAGAAACTCTTGAAAAAGTAAAAGATCTTATCACACGCTTTGGTGGAGAAATCACCAATGTAGATGATTGGGGTAAGAGAAAACTTGCTTATGAAATAAGCAAACAAAGAGAAGGTTTCTACTATTTCATTCAATTCAACGCTGCGACTTCTGCACCAGAAGAAATCGAGAGCAGAATTCGTATTATGGAACCAGTTCTTCGTTATTTAATCGTATCTCTTGAAGATAAATAAGAAATTTTCCTGAAGAAAGGGGCTTAGGCATGAACAAAGTAATATTAATGGGACGTTTAACCAGAGATCCTGAAGTACGCTATTCACAATCTGCTAACCCTGTTGCAGTAGCACGTTATGGCATTGCAGTGAGAAGACAATTTGCAAAACAAGGCGAACAAGATGTTGACTTTTTTAATATTGTTGCATTTGGTAAAGCTGGTGAGTTTGCAGAGAAGTACTTTAGAAAAGGTCAGATGGTTTCTATTGTTGGACGCTTACAAGTAAACACTTGGGAGGATCAACAAAAGGTTAAACATACTGCTGTAGATGTAGTAGTCGAAGAACAACATTTTGCTGAAAGCAGATCTTCATCTGAGTCTCGTGGTGTAATGATAGATTCACCAATCAGTAGCCCTGCACCTACTTCCCCTTCAGGTAATTCTGTAGCTGGCTTTATGCCAACTCAAATCGAAGAAGATGACGATTTACCATTTTAGTCTTAATTTTTATAAATAAAATGAAGGAGGGAACAAACAATGGCAATGCAAAAAAGACATAACCGTAGAAGACGTAAAATAAATCAATTTGCTGGCGATAATATCAAAAAGATTAATTACAAAGATATTAACACATTAAAGAAATTTATTTCTGAAAGAGGTAAAATTCTTCCTAGAAGAATTACTGGTAACTCTGCAAAAGCACAACGTAAGCTTACAATAGCTATCAAACGTGCTAGACACATCGCACTTTTACCATACACACAAGATTAATTAGAACAAAATAACAACTACAGAGAGAAATAAGCACACACAAAATGCACACACCACTGCCTAGCAGTGGTTTTTTTTGTCTTCAATGACTTAGAGTGAAAATTATGGGAGGAGACAAGTTAGGTTGGAAAGCCTCTAGTATTAAAAGGCTATTATATGGTATAATAAAAAGACATGAATTTTGATACCATGTATACTAAAGGAGGGATAACTTGAAATGCAGTTAAGCTCTAAAAATATTATTGGATTAATATGTATCTTATTAACATATATTGTTTTGGCTGGTTTAGGGATTTATAGTGCCTATGGGCTATTTTTGTTCCCTATTCTTTCTATACCATTAACAGTATGTTTGATAAAGGAAAGCATACCTAAAGGTATAGACTTTTTATTTTGTAGTACAGCTATTATAGGTATTTTTATGCTTGCAGGAACGTTAGAAGCGGCACTTGTTTTTGTGATAGCCGTGTGTATACCTGCTTATATAATCAGTTTTTTGTATAAGAAACAATTCTCGCTACCACATATGATTATTTATACTGCTTTGAGTATTGTAGTGGGAGTTTTTGCTTATGGGCTCGTTATGAGTTATCTAGGGATTAATTATGGAGAGGTTTTTATCCAAAGTGCCGATGAGATCAAGCAAATCTATTTTGATGCCATTGAAAATTTGAAGACTACCCTACCAGCAGAATCTCTTAACCAACTGGGTGATATAAAGGGAATGGTTTCTATTATTATTGAGCTCATGAAGAAGGTTTATCCGGCACTTATAGTAGTGATGAGTATTACTTTAGCTGCTATTAACTTATTACTTGTCCAACTTATATTGCGTTTAAAGAAACAAAAAGGTTTAAACCTAAAACAGCTCGTATCTTTTAGACTATCAAAATGGGCGATTCTAATATTAACCTTAGCTATGATTACACCTTTTACACCACTTAATGAAAATGCTATAGCAGTGACATTAGCAGCTAATGTTTTGGTCGTTTTACAATATTTATTGCAACTTGCGGGGGCATTAGCTCTTGTGGGAATTATTAGTAAAGGACCTCTGCACATAGGGATGAAAGTTATGCTTTATATTTTAATAGGCATCTTATTTATTATTTATCCGAGTATGTTAGTTATGTTTGGATGTTTCGATACTATTTTTAACTATAGAAAAACAGATATTATAGTTTAGATTAGGAGAAGAAATCGAGATGAAAAATAAGAAAAAATTTGGTTTTTCCCATAGCATGAACTTGCTGCAGATTGCACAAGTGGGAATAGGGTTAGGGATAGCTTTTAGTATACTGGCCCTATTTACAAAGATGGGAGTAGGATTGCTTATTATTCTCCTGCTACTATTATTAGTAGGAAGTGGCGTGTATAGGACTCAGCTTAAGAGAATGTTAGAACAAGAAGTAGACAAAAAGGCAAAGATTCTTACAAATACACGAAGTAAGTTGTTTTTCAATGCCAAAATTCCTGTGGTTATAGTTGATCAAAGTGGCATAATCAAATGGGCTAATAAGTCCTTTGAAGAATTTTGCCACGAAGGAGAAATGGTAGGACAACCTATTAAGAATAAGTTAGATAATATTAAATGGAATGAAGTCCTTCATAAAGAGGAGAAGCTTGAAATGGACGTTCATGTGCAAGATAAAGATTATCATGTACTAGGAGAATGGATTCAAGAACAAGGACTTGTTATTCTTTATTTTATGGATTGTACAGAAAATCTTCTGCTCAAACAGCGTATTAAAGAACAACGTTGTATGTTAGGCTATGTATGCATTGATAATTACGATGAAATAATGCATAGCATTGAAGAAGTAAGAAGACCGATGTTAACAGCGATTATTGATCGTAAAATTAATTTATGGTTTAAGGAACGAGAAGTTATTATTACGCGCTTTGAAAAGGATAAGTATATTATGGTATTTAACAAGAAGGAGTTAGATGCCATGGTGGAACGTAAATTTGATGTACTTGATGAAGTAAGACGTATTCAAGTAGGAAATGAACTTCCAGCTACAATCAGTATGGGGATAGGCTACAACCTAGAATCCTTAACGGCTTCTCGAGAAGAAGCAAGGGCAGCCTTTGACCTTGCCCAAGGGCGAGGGGGTGACCAAGCGGTTATTAAGAATAATGATAAATATACTTTCTTTGGTGGAAAAAGTAAGGAAGTAGAAAAAAGTGCACGGGTAAAAGTAAGAATAAAGGCTTATGCCTTTAAAGAACTTTTGCATGAGTGTGATAAAGTTTATATTATGGGCCACAAAGGTATTGACATGGACTGTTTAGGTGCAGCTATGGGTGTTTACAGAGCAGCAGCTATTATGGGGAAAAAGGCTCATATTATTTTAGATGAACCTACCTTTGCTATACAAGGTTTATATGATAGAATAGTGGCATCCAAAGAATATGAGGATTTATTTATTCCCCGGGAAATGGCTATGGAGGGTATAAAAAAGGACACCTTATTAGTTATAGTGGATGTTCATAGGAAGAGTTACTTAGAGCATGAAGCGCTTTTAGAGAAAGCTGAAAAGGTAGTGGTATTTGATCATCATAGACGAAGTACAGACTTTATTGAAGATGCTGTATTAACCTATTTAGAGCCTTATATTTCTTCTACATGCGAAATGATTTCTGAAATACTACTTTATTTAACAGACCGTATAAAACTTACACCTATTGAGGCAGATGCCTTACTAGCAGGTATTACCATTGATACAAAGAATTTTGTTTTTAAAGCAGGAGTCAGAACTTTTGAAGCAGCAGCTTTTTTAAGACGAAGTGGGGCAGATAGTAGCCGTGTTAGAATGCTCTTTCAAAATGATATGGAAACCTATAGAGCAAGAGCAGCAGCTATTAAAGCAGCAGAGATGTGGGAACATAATATAGCTGTTGCAGAAGTAAATGCAGCAACACCACATCCTCAGATTATTGCTGCTCAAGTAGCTGATGAATTACTTAACATAAAGGGAATAGAAGCCTCCTTTGTTATTACAGGTAGGGAAGAATATTGCATGATTAGTGCCAGAGCATTAGGCGATATGAATGTTCAGCGTATTATGGAGTTATTAGGAGGAGGAGGGCATCTAGGTGTAGCAGGTGCTCAGCTTAAAGGAGTTACTCCTTATGAGGCAAAAGAAAAACTTCGTGAAGCAATTGATAAATATTTTAAGGAAGGTGAAACGAAATGAAAGTAATTTTGACACAAGATGTAAAAAAAGTAGGGAAAAAAGGTGAGATGTTAGAAGTTAAAGATGGTTATGCACGTAATGCTCTTTTTCCAAAAGGATTAGCAGTAGAAGCAAATGCTGTTAATATGAATCAACGTAAATTAGAACAACGCGCTGAAGATAAAAGAAAGCAACAAGAATTGGATCAAGCCAAAGCCATTGAAGAAAAACTTAAAGATCAAACCGTTAAATTGGCCGTAAAGGTAGGAGAGGGCGGAAAGATATTTGGTTCTGTTACTTCTAAAGAAATTGCTGAAGCCATTCAAAGAGAATGTGGTGTAGAGATAGATAAAAAGAAGATTCAACTTAAAGAAGCTATTAAAGCTTTAGGCGGACAAGCTGTAGCCATTAAATTACATCCAGCTGTAACAGCAACGATTACTGTACTTGTTGTAGAAGCTTAGGACATAAATGTGAGGTAAAAAGGAGAGGAATAGTTATGGAAGAAATGTCAAACATGAAGATTCCTCCACATAGTATAGAGGCGGAGCAGTCAGTTCTAGGGGCTATTATTATGGATCATGAAGCGGTGGTTGTAGCCAGTGAAATTCTAAAGCCTCAAGATTTTTACCGGCCGGATCATCAGCAAATCTTTGCAGCAATTATGGAACTCTATACCAGTGGTAGTCCCATAGACCTTGTTACCATTCAGGATAAGCTCGTTCAAAAAGGTATTTTAGAGCAAATAGGAGGACTTCCTTATATTGCTGAACTAGCTAATACGGTACCTACCTCTGCTCATATTAAGCAGTATGCACAGATTGTAGAAGAAAAAGCTGTACTTCGCAGACTTATAAAAGCCAGTCAAGAGATTACTGCTAAAAGCTATGAGGGGGATGAAAAAATAGATAATATTATGGGATATGCTGAAAAGCAAATCTTTGATATTATTCAAAACAAACATACAGAAGACTTTACGCATATTAATGAAATTGTTATAGAATCCATAGATAAGATTGAATATGCCCATCAAAGCAAGGGAGGAGTAACAGGCGTTTCTACTGGCTTTATCGACTTAGACTATAAAACAGCTGGATTACAACCTTCGGACCTTATTTTAGTAGCAGCGAGACCTTCAATGGGAAAGACAGCTTTTGCTC
>JAEZKI010000337.1 GCA_023415525.1 Bacillota bacterium
AGCTCCCTCTCTCTAACCCCACTTGAACCGTTATCTTCACATCAGGGTGACTGCCCTGATACTGAGTGACTATTTGATTGAGGGTTTTATTTTCCTTAAGGGTATAAGCTATAATCTCTGTTGATACTACAGCCGGTGTATCTTTTGAATAAATGTATTTTTTAAATTGAGTCCCTCCATCCTCTCTTTTAAAAAGTGTATAAATTTCTTTATTTATGGCCTTTGCATAGGTACAAGTGTAAGAAGGCATCTTAAAAAATGTAATATTGCCATCTACAATGAGCTCCCATACTGAGCCTCCTTTTGTCAAATGCTTGATACCAGAACTTCCAACTAAGTAAATATCTTCCTCTTCTCCTACTACTAATTTGGCATTAGCATCTATCGTGTCACAAGGAATACTTCTTTTTAATTTACCAGTATCTACATCATAAGCATCAATAGTCCCTTGTCCACTATTAATTTGATACAGCATATCATTGACCGCAATAGCTTCTTGAGAATTACCTTCATAGCTTCTCACAAAATTTTCATTTGACAAGTTATAGCGTTCTATCGGAGCCCTTTCATCTACAACTACCATATCTCCGTTTTTCAGTATACTTATACTGGTAGGATTCCTAGACCCTTTTGTCTCCTGCCATGGAATGTTGAGCTTTACTAACTTCTCTCCCTCCACTTTAACAACATAGGTATAAGTGACTTTTTTATCTCTATCATAGTCTTGATAAGCAATATAGATGTTCCCTTGCTCATCATTAGCTAGGCATGAAATCTTCATAACTTTGAGTTTATTAAATTCATTAATCCACTCCTTATGTACTTTAACCCAACCGTCTCCTTCACCTTGTTCATAGATCTGCAAGCCATTATCTAGTTGATATACTTGAAGCTTATTCTCCTTTGTTTTAAGTAAACCAACAACTCCTCCTGTTGAGACATTAAATGAATCTGTTTTTATATTCTGTTCTATGTAACGCCCCATAGGCACTCCCTGCTCAACAGGTTGATAATTTTTCCCACATCCTCCTATAAATATTAAGCTACTTATTAACAATAATACGATTGTTCTATACCCGTTTTTTATCACTTTATTTTCTCTCCTTATTTAAACAGTAAGCTTTTATCCCAAAAAAAATGATAATTTGTAGAATACCTGCTATTAGAATGTTATGACGTACATAACTATAAATTCTATTAAAATTTGAAAGATGAAGCTCTAATAAATAATTTTGTGCCACCCATTGATTTTTAAAATACGTGGTGTAAAATTTTATATCAAAGATATTATTAGGTGGCAATGCCTCTGGTGCTATATAAAGAGGAGCTACTACCACTCTCATGATTAAATACCCCATAATAGCACACAATCCCACTTTTAACGCTCTGCTTTTTAAACTTTCTTCCTTCTTTTTTATTCTATGAATAGCACTCTTTATTAAATAGATAACCATAAAGAGTCCCAAAATATTTATAGGTGCCTGTGCCAAACTTCTTAACTTCTTCCCTGCATCTAGCGCATTATATATGTAACTATTCTTATTATTTATTTGAATTCCCTCTAATTCATGAATGACTAACCCTTCTGATCTGTTTTTTAG
Organism: Bacillota bacterium; assembly: GCA_023415525.1. Classification (GTDB taxonomy): domain Bacteria; phylum Bacillota; class Clostridia; order Lachnospirales; family Cellulosilyticaceae; genus Sporanaerobium. The sequence goes on from JAEZKI010000337.1 coordinate 1,602, forward strand.
GCTTATATATAAGGTCTCTATTTTTCCATTCTCAGCTGCTGTACTGGTAATAGGATAATAAATGCGTTCTTGTCCATCATCAAATAAGACATCCCAAAAATTCTTATACTTTTTATATACACCCACTATTTGATAAGTTGTACCCTCTATCCTATAAAGATTGCCTGTTGCCTTATCTGAGCCAAATAACTGGATAGCTAATCTATCACTGATAACAGCTACATTCCTTCCTCCTTTTACTGCTCCTTCACCAAAAAAAGCACCATTTAGTATTTGAATAGGTTCTGTTTGTGCAAAATATGCATTAACTGAAACACCAAGTACTTCTATCTCTTCTTTTTCATTAATCCTACACCTTCGGGAACTTATAGCTGTAGGTTGCAAATTTTCATACCCATCTTCCAGTACCAAGGTTTCAAAATGTATAGTTTGATTCTCATTAGGGCGGATTTCTATCCTCCCTTCCCCATACTCCTCAATAATCCCATGAATAAATAGGCTCTTAATAATCTGTAGTACTATAAATAGAGCTAAATAGAACCAGACTCTTCTTTTCATTTCTCTTCGCCTACCTCCAGAGCTACTTCTACCCCATCCTTCAAGGAACCCATAGGGTACTTGATAATCTTATCCTCCTTATTAATAGCTCCTTCTATTGCCGTCTTATAATCTCCTTCTTCTAAAACTGTGGCATTAACCTTGCGTGCCTTATAAATCTTTCCCCATATACCTTCTTTTTCTTCAATCACATAGATAAAGTGTGTGCCATATTCTGTTACAATAGTTGAATTAGAAACGGTACAATTATAAGGACCATAGTTGTTTATCAACTCCACTATTACTGTCTTATAGCTTTTATGATCAAGCCCAAGCTGTTCTATTAGCTCTTTTTCCACTTCACAACTTATAGCAAAACGGCCAGTTGCCTGATTGAAGCTTTTCTTTACCACTTTAGCTGTTTTAGGTACTTGGTTGAGAAGGAAGGT
>JAEZKI010000339.1 GCA_023415525.1 Bacillota bacterium
AATGGGAAAAGTTGTTGTCTATGATAAACCTGGCTATGGCTGGAGTGATTTCACCAAGGCCCCTCGTGATTTAGATACTCTGACAACAGAAATCCATACAGTCCTCACCCAATCTCAGCAGACAACACCTTATATTCTAGTAGCCCACTCCTTAGGTTCCTTAGAAGCTCTTCGTTATGCTCAACGCTATCCTCAGGAGGTGGCTGGTATCTTACTGATAGATGGTGCAAGTCCTAGCTTTTGTAAGAGCTATAACAACATTATGATTGCAGAATCTTTCTTGCTTAATCTCTCACGTCAACTGGGTCTTCTCCGTTTAGGCAATAAATGGGGCTATTTTGACTATGCGCTTATGCCTAATCCTGAATTAGATGAAGAGGCTCTCTCCTTATCTAAAGGTTTAGGGCTAGAAAAAATTTGGAATCGCAACTTACTGGAAGAACAACTTCATGTTAAAAGCAATGCCAAACTTATTTTAGAAGCAGGTGATTTAGGCGATTTGCCTATTTATTTTCTTACCTCTACTTCTAATATCTATGGAAATTGGAACCAAACACAGCAAGAATTTTTTTCTCTCTCTTCACAGGCTAAGCAGTTTTCTATGAAAGGCTCCTCTGAGCAAATTGAGAAAAAGGACCTGCCTGATATTCTTAATGCCTGCAATGAATTACTCATCTACTTACAACCTGATGAAGAATAAAAGTTTTTTGCCTTACTTACTGCCAAAAAGAGCTTTTCATATTTCACTAAAGATCCTTTGGTCCTTTAGCTCATTATGAAAAGCTCTTCTTAACTTCTTATCCCTTTTTAGTAAGTTTACTTGTACTACAAAAGCCTTATAGCGTAATAACCTTTTCGCTTTGTAGTAAAATATCTGCTATTTCCTCCATATTGGTAATACGTCCAGCCACAAGGGCCTTATCATTACAGGCCTTAAAGACACACGTACCACAAGCTAATAATTCGACCCCTTTTTCTTCAAGGCTCTGTAATATCTCCCCAAAATAAGAACCTTTTATAACTAACTTTACACCCGAGTTATAAAAAATAATGACATCAGGCACTTCTAAACTTGCTAGAATCTTGCGTAAGAATGTGCCAATTAAAGTATGTCCCACTTCCTCATCGCCCCTACCTAATGTGGCACTATTAATAACAATGACTGTCCTATACATTGATTTTCCCCCTTAATGTAACCTTGCATAACATTATTTTATGCTTTATGTCATTAATGGGTGCAATCTATAGACTATTTTGCCTTCTTTAGGTAAAAAATGATATCTATAATGCCCTTTACAATAGATGCAATTAAAAAGACTGTGCTCACTATAAAACCTGCAATCCCAATCCCCTTACTCTTCTTGTTTTTCATACTAATGGCACCTAGTACAGTTCCTACAATGGTAACAGGTAAACCAATAATAGGTACTAACCAACCTAAAGAACCTATTATTCCTAAAACAAGAGACGTCCATGCATTGAGATTTTGACTAGCTGGTTTACTTATCTCGTCATCCATATCCTCAAACTCATCTGTCAAATCAAACTCTGGTTCTTCAAAATCTAATTCTTCCCCCATTAATTCTTCTTCCATCCTCTCATCCTCCATTTCTAACTATTAGCTAGTATTACCTACTCCTTTATTATAGTCTAATCTCTGTGTACTTTAAAGTCCTCCTTATCTGTTTTTCTTTATTACTTCTTTCTTATATTGATAGGATAGACTTATAAGCTAAAATACTAAAAAAATGCCTTTAGCTACTTTTTAGCTAAAAGCATTTTTATATCGTATTGTATCCTACTTGAGAAATTATTGATTAGAAGCCTTTACTTGTGTCCAAATATCTGAATAAACTTCAATCATGTCTGAAGGATCACTAAACATTTCCATATTAGATGCCCCTGTAATACTTTCATCTGGATAAGCTACAGGACTATTTTTAATTTCCTCTGGTAAAAGCTCTCTTGCTTCACTAATAGGTGTAGAATAACCAATATATTCTGCATTTCTAGCTGCTATATCTGGGCGGCATAAGAAATCAATATATTTATAAGCGGCTTCTACATTCTTAGCATCCTTTGGCATAACAATGGAATCTACAAAGTAATTAGACCCTTCTTGAGGAATGGCAAAATCAAGGTCTGGATTTTGATCCATCATGACCATGGCATCACCAGCCCAGGCAATCATAAGAGCTGCTTCACCATTTACCATTTTTCCTTTTCCTTCATCCCCTACATAAGCCAAAACAAGAGGTGCTTGTTCAATTAATAAGTCTTTTGCTTCTTGTAGTTGCTGTGCATCTTTGGTATTCATGGAGTAACCTAATTTTTTAAGAGCTACCATAATAGAGTCTCTCTCACTATCATACATAAAAATTTTATCATCGTATTTTTTGTCCCATAAAATGTCCCAACTATCTACTGGCTCATTGACCATGGTCTTATTATAAACGATTCCTACTGTTCCCCACATATAAGGTACAGAATAACTATCGGTGCTATCAAAAGGAAGCCCTTTGAAGCGCTCATCAATCTTTCCATAGTTTGGTATCTTACTGGTGTCTATCTGTGCTAACATATCCTTATTAATCATTTTTTCAATCATATAATCAGAAGGGAAAAGAAGGTCATAATTGACATTACCTGGCTCAACAGAAGCATACATTTCTTCGTTGTTAGCATATTCAGAGTAAACCACTTTAATCCCAGTTTCTTTTGTAAAATCTGCATTCACATCTGGATCAATATAATCTCCCCAGTTATAAACAACCACCTTGTTTTCTGAACTACTTCCTCCACACCCAACAAGTGAAATGGCCATGACACCCACAAGGCCTAACTGAAGTACTTGTTTCATAAACTTTTTCATTGACTTAACCA
>JAEZKI010000343.1 GCA_023415525.1 Bacillota bacterium
TGTAATAGGGTTAAAAAGGATACTGAAAATATAGAGACAAAGTTATTGCCTGTAGAGAAAGAAAGTATAGAGGCTGGGGAGGTATCGCCAGATCATGAAAACGATGACATAATCAAACAATATCACCTAGATTTTACGGACTCTACAAAGGAATCTACAATAGTTAGGAAGGATACTGAAAATATAGGGACAAAGTTATTGCCTATAGAGAGGGAAAGTATAGAGCTAGGAGAGGTATCGCCAGAGCATGAATACTATGACATAATCAAGCAAGAACACCCAGATTTTACGGACTATACAAAGGAATTTACAATATATGATCAGGAAATAGATGATTATTTTGTTATACATTATTCGTTACCACCTGATTATGATGCCACAAAAGAATATCCAGCAGTTTTTCTGACGGATGGGGTATGGCGATTAAGTACTCATCCAGAGGTGAGAGAACTGATGATCAGTGGACAAATGGAAGATGTTATTTTAGTGAGCATTGGTTATCCTAATGGCTATGATTATGAAAGAATAAGAGAGCGAGACCTTGTTAATAAGCCAGAAGATTTTTTGAATTTTATAGTAAATAATATTGTGTCTTATATAAATGAGCAATATCCACTACAACAAGATAATCTAACACTTATGGGGCATTCTTATGGGGGCTTTTTCACTTTCTATGCATTATTTAATAGAGACAGGATTGGTGAAAAAACATTTAAGAATTATTCAGTAGGAAGTCCTTTTTTACAAGCTTCAACTGATAAACTAGAATATATTACAGACTTTGAAAAGCAGTATTATGAAAGAAATCAAACATTAGATGCCAATGTCTACGTAACGATAGGGGGAAGAGAAGAGGAGTTTTATACGGTAGGAATTGAAGAGTTTATCAATCAAATTTTATTGCCAAGAAGTTATGAAGGGTTGAATGTAGTCTATGAAAAGATAGAAGGTGAAGAACATGTGACCGTGTTCGAGCCTGTTATAAAAAAAACAATGCTTATGTATTATGGAATAGAGAAGTAGGGAAAAAGGATATGGTTTGTGTTGTTTTAGAAAGTTAGACATAAACTTATTATAATAACATCGGCAGGGGCTTACCCCTGCCTTATTTATTGCATAAAAGTAGGGCAATCGCTCAACTCATCGAATTGATTGATATGCCCTGTGTTTACTTATTTACAAAATGGAAGGATTAATTATAAAGAACATTTAATGGATTATTTATGAGTGATATAGCCTTCTTCTTTAAGAAGCTCTGCAATAAGAACAGCACCACCAGCAGCACCTCTTACAGTATTGTGTGAAAGACCAACAAACTTGTAGTCATAGAGGGAATCTTCTCTAAGACGACCAACACTTATACCCATACCGTTTTCTAAGTCACGGTCTATACGGGTTTGAGGTCTATTATCTTCTTCAAAATACGTAATGAATTGTTTTGGAGCACTTGGAAGGTTAAGGGTTTGAGGTTTTCCTTTATAGTTTTTCCAAGCTTCTAAGATTTGCTCTTTAGTAGGTTTCTTCTTGAAAGAAACAAATACAGTTGCTAAATGTCCATCTAATACAGGAACACGGATACATTGTGTTGTAATAAGAGGTGTTTGTGCTTTTACAATTTCACCATTTTCTACAGTACCCCATATTTTAAGAGGCTCTTGTTCGCTTTTTTCTTCTTCCCCACCAATATAAGGAATAACATTATCAATCATCTCAGGCCATTCTTTAAAGGTCTTACCTGCTCCAGAAATAGCTTGATAAGTAGAAGCAACAACAGTAGTTGGCTCAAATTCTAAAAGAGCGGATAACATAGGGACATAGCTTTGGATAGAACAGTTTGGTTTGACAGCAATAAAACCTTTTGTTGTGCCAAGACGTTTTCTTTGAGTAGCAATGATTTCTAAATGATTATCATTGATTTCAGGTATAACCATAGGCACATCAGAGGTCCATCTATGAGCAGAGTTGTTAGAAACAACAGGTGTTTCAGCTTTAGCATAAGCTTCTTCTAATGCTTTAATTTCATCTTTTTTCATATCTACAGCACAAAATACGAAATCTACTTCTGAAGCAACTTCTTCTACATTGGCTGCATCTTTTACAATGAGAGTTTTAACAGCTTCAGGGATAGGCGTATTCATTTTCCAACGATCAGCTACAGCTTCTGCATAGGTTTTGCCTGCAGAGTTTTTGCTAGCAGCAATGACTTTAACTTCAAAAAAAGGATGATTTTCAAGTAAGGTGACAAAACGTTGGCCTACCATCCCTGTACCACCCACGATACCTACTCTTAGTTTATTATTCATATTAACCACCTTCACAGTTTAGGATATATAATTATCTTATTTTACATACTTAATATCAAAAAATCAATATAGTATAAAATTTTTTGATAATATATCCAAATAATATATGAATTATTATAAATTAATGGTTGTTTTTATGCAAATAAAGTTTGTCTGAACGATTTTAATCAAAGTACATATTATATTTAAGAAAGGATATGGGGAGGATGAGAAGATGATATGACCAACATAAATGTAATATTATGCATATTATGGGGCACATTGAGTGGCATATGGATTTATAGCAGCCTAGCAATCATTAAGGGAATAGAACGACAGAGGTGTAAGCATTTACGAGAAGATGAACGGGAGATATTTTATAATCTTTTAAATAAGTGTGAGATAATGACAGTGTTATGGGAAAAAAATCTAGATTTTGTATACATGAACTTATATATGAAGGAGCAGTTAGGCTATGATAGGGATATAGAAGACAAGAAGGTATTTGAAGAAATCTTTAGCATTAAGGACGCTAGTGATCTAGCTAGGATTAAACAAAAATTATTTTGGGAGCAGGATAGACAACAAGAGGTGAGGGGGAAAAATGGAGGGAAAAGGACTATTTTATGGCATTCTGCAACCATAAATTTAGGCAACAGAAAAGAAACAACCTTACTTACAATGGGGATAGATATCTCGGAAAAAGTGAAATTTGATGAGCAACAGGCAAGATATACCACTATATTAGAAGAGAGTCTTTCTACCATAAAATTTTTAGAAGAACGACAAGAATTAGCTATGGAAGCTGCAAACATAATTATGCTCTATAAGATGATAGATATAGATGAGATTTTTATTCCCAACGCAGCCAAACAACTCCTTGATATCCAAAAGGATGTGGTATTAAAACAAGAATTTTATAAAAAGATCTATCCAGAAGATTTACTGATTTATTTAGACTATGTGAGTCAGATTCAAATGCTCAATAACCCATCAGGGAGATGCGAAATTAGGCTAAAATTAAAGGACGGAAAATATTATTGGTACTTAGTGCGCTACAAGTTATTATATGATGCAAAGGGAATGCCTAAGGTTATTGCAGGAGCCTTTATTAATATTAATGAAGAAAAAAAGAAAGATAGGTTGATTGCCAAGTTAGCTTTTCGAGATGAAGTAACAGGATTATATAATAAGCCGAAATTTCTATTAGTCATAAGAACAAACTTAAAAAAGGCAATAAAAGAAGCTGAATTTTGTATGATGACGATAGATATTTATAAATACAGCTTAATTACTCGGATATATGGACGTAAAATGAATGACCTTGCTTTAAAAAAATTAGGCATACTTATAAGAAGACAACTTCCAGAAGGAGGGGTGTGCTGTCGGGTAAAAGAAGGGGAATTCCTTCTGTCTTTTGAAATAAAGGATAAAGAAGAAATAAAAGAAATCTATGATAAAATCACCAAAAATATACAGCAAATGAAAGTAAGTCCTAAATTTAACTATACAATAGAAATATTAGGTACAGCTATTATTTATACTAAGGAAGATAGTGACCTAGATAAAGTATATGATAATATTCATTTTATTATGGAAGAAATGAAGGACAAAGATAGAAAGGGTCTTCAGATTTTTGATAAACAGTGTTATACGAATATGTTAGTGCACCAGCTTTTAGCCATGGAGCTCGGAAATACCATTCAAAAAAATCAACTTAGATTATATTATCAGCCTAAAGTAGATAGTAATAAGGGGAAGATAGTAGGAGCAGAAGCTTTGATTAGATGGGAGCACCCCCAGTATGGTTTAATATTGCCTGGGGAATTTATTCCTCTAGCAGAAGAAACAGGTTTTATTACGGAGATTGACAAATGGGTATTAAGGCAAGCATGTGGGCAAGTTAAAACTTGGCAACAGGAATATCATAAGAATATTCATGTTTCAATAAACCTCTCAGCTATTGAGTTTTATCAAAGTAATATTGTAGAGATGATAAAAGAGGTTATAGAAGAAATAAGAGTAGAGCCCCAGTTACTACAGATTGAACTAACAGAAAGCATGGTTCTTATGGACATTACACAGACCATTATGAAGATGAAAGCTATACAAGCATTAGGTGTAAAAATGGAATTAGATGACTTCGGGACAGGTTATTCATCTTTAAGTTACTTAAGGTCATTGCCTATTAATGTGCTTAAACTAGATAGGAGTTTTATAACCCATATAGAGGACGAAGAAATTAATAGAAATATTACTAAGACCATTATTACATTGGCTAAATTATTAAAATTAGAAGTCATTGCAGAGGGTGTGGAGAAAAAAGAACAAGTAGACTTATTGAGGGAGATGGGATGTTCTATTATTCAAGGATATTATTATGCCGAACCCTTATCACAAATGGACTTTGAAAGGAACTACTTAATAGAAAGAAGTTAGTAGAGGGACAGTTCATAACAAAAGATAATAAGAAATAAAATATCCTTAAAAACTAAAATAGGAAAGTCTAATTTTTATACAAAAGGATGACTTTACTAACCTGTAAAAAAGGTCATCACACTAAAAGAGGTAGCTTTCTCTTAAGTAAACTTATTGGTTTACTTAGAAGAGATGCTACTTAAATGAGTGAGATGACCTTAATGAGTGAGATGCCTTTTTTGGCATATTAGTAAAAGGCTGTTTTCAAATCCATAAGAGGCGTAGAAATAAAAAATTCAGTTCCTTTTTAGATAGCCAGTGGTACTAACGCTAAGTGTTAGGATTCCTTATAGAGATATTCTCTAGTAAGGGGGAGGGTGTTATTAATACCCTTAGTAAAAAGAATTTGATGTAAATCAATCATACCATTATTAAAGCTAGCCGCACAGCCACAAAGATAGAGACGCCACATACGAATAAAGCGCTCATCAAAGAGGGCTTCAATTTTAGGAAGATTACTCTCAAAACGATGATACCAACAAAGTAAGGTTTTGACATAATGAGACCTTAAACTTTCTATATCTTGTACACGGTAGTTAAATTGGGCAGAGAGTGCAACAATTTCCCGAAGGGAAGGAATAACACCCCCAGGAAAGATATATTTTTTTATCCAAGGATCGCCAGGAGACTCATGAAGAGAGCTTATATAATGTAATAGGAAAAGCCCTTTGTCTTTTAAGACATAATCTACATTTTGAAAAAAGAGATCATAATTTTCTCTGCCTACATGTTCAAGCATGCCCACACTGACAACGCGGTCAAAGCTCAGCTTAGATTTTTCTAAATCTCTGTAATCCATAATCTTCACTTCAAGAGAATCTTCTAATCCCTCTTCGATAATCCGATTTTGGAATTCATCATGTTGTTCTTCACTTAATGTAATGCCTAGACCATGAACCTTATATTTTTTAGCAGCTTCAATAAGGAGATAACCCCAGCCACAACCAATATCTAATAAGGTCATATTAGGCTTTAGGTTAAGTTTTTTTAGGATATAGTCAATTTTATTTAGTTGAGCCTGATAAAGAGAATCTTTAGGAGATTTATAATAGGCACAGGAGTAGCTAAGGGTCTCATCTAACCAGAGCTTATAAAAGGAATTGCCTATATTATAGTGAGAGCAAACCTCGTTTTTTTGATTTTTCACAGAAGAGGAGGTATAGAGAAGTTTTTTGAGGGCATGTTCATCCTTATTAAACTTTGAACTATATTTTAGGAATTCATTAAGTGCCTCATATAAATCCCCTTGAATCTCCAGGGTACCATCCATATAGGCTTCACCAAGAGTAAGCGTCGTGCTCTTAAGTAGCTCTTTGTAGCTGAGTGTATCCTTCATAACCACATTAAATAAAGCAGGAGAGTTACCGATATGAAGTTCTTCTCCTGTTTCAAAAGTTAAATTGAAAGAACTTTGGTCAAAACGTTCCAGATATTTTTTTAATAGTCTGTTTTTAAAACTCAATCTAATCACTCCTTATAAAAGGAGTATAGCCAAACTTACAAAAGATTAACCTTGATTTGTTTTTTCTTGTTCTATAAATTTAAAAGTTTTAATGATGAGAGGCATGTGTATACGATCAGACCAAATAATGACATAGGGATAGGTAGAGCCTTCAATAGTAAGTGGTGTTTTATACTGAACAATAAGAGCAGCCTCACGGTCACTTAAAGGTTTAATCTGGTCAGCAGAGGGGTAAATAAGCCTAGCAGGTGAGCCATCTACAGTAAGCCTTGTTATTTGAGGGGTACTTCCATAAGGTTTGTAGGGAAGATTAATTTCATGTTGAGTTACTTCATCCAGAGTGCCTTCATTAGAGGAGAGATCACTGACTTCAAAATAGCCTGTCTTTCCTTCATACTTATCGATGTAGCGTGGGTTTTTAACCCATTCACTAGGGTATTTAAAAGAGATTTTATACTTATTGCTAATAAAAGTACTAAAAGCAGGAGAATCAGGTAAGACAAATTCTTCAGATGCAAGAGGTGCATTGCTAGGTTCCCCTTCATTTCTCTCATAAGAGCGCCTTTGTTGCTGGGTTAGTGAATTATAAGAAACAAGCCCAAGGGCCAATACTGGAAGCATATTCATAATAATTACCTCACTTAAAAGAATGTTATAATATCATATTAAATGGGAAGAATGATGGTTACTAAAAAATAGAAAATAAGTAATTGGTATACTATATCTCTGAAAAACATTTAT
>JAEZKI010000372.1 GCA_023415525.1 Bacillota bacterium
ATGTAGGACCTTATCGCTTTTATGGATTAGAGGCAGACGGACAGCTCCTTATCTCTACAAAAGCATTAGATGGCTATTTTGAATCCATTATCAAAGAAGGAGAGATCTTACTGAATCCTTTTATTTATACCCCAGAGCATTATGTCCAACTGGATGCAGAGGGGATTCAGAACAAAGGAAAAAGTCTATTAGAGATTTCTTTTCAACGTCTCTATTGGGAGAAGGGGAAGGTGGTAGCTTGTCAAGAAGAAGCATGGGAGCTAGCACCTGGCGAAAAGCGCACCTTTTTAAAGGACGAAACCCTATCAAAGGAGGCCAAGCTTCTCACCACGCAGCTTCATGTCTTTAGCTGTGAAGGCGTACGCATAGAAGGTGTTCAAGTTATAGGGGAAGGGGAGGTCGCCCTTTTAAAACGCTATGAACAAAAGGAAGAAGTGCCTTTACTAGAGGATAAAGAGACGGCTTCTCTTTTTCCTACTTTTATTATTCAAGGCAATATGCGATATGCAACGAATGGCCTTTATAAGGGGGAAAAGGTACAGGTTTGGGCAGCAGAAGATGGGGCCTATTATTGGGTAATTACTGAAAAGGGAGAGAAGATAAAAGTACCTTGGGGGAGTGTTAAGATTCCTCCCAATCCAGGTTCACGCCAAGATCAGCCCTCTAATGAGGAAATCGAAGCTTTTGTGAATGGTGCAGGTATCACCAGTAAGACACGTTATTTGGTCTGGACGGATTTAAGTCGCCAATATACCTATGTTTTTGAAGAAAAGAAAAGTACATGGAAATTGTTACGTCGGATGCCCTGTTCTACAGGAAATAATGTGACACCCACGCCATCCGGTGAATTTGAACTGACGAATAAAGTACCTTTCTTTGGGGTAGAGAAAGGCTATCGATGTAAAAATGCTTTTCAGATTTTTGGGGATTACCTGTATCATTCCGTTTTATTTGATGTAACAGGTTCTTGGGTTACCAGTGGATCGAAACAATTAGGACAGCAAGCTTCTCATGGATGTATTCGCTTATCTCCAGAAAATAGTTTATGGTTTTATAACACCATGCTTCAGGGCACAAAGGTGTGGATTCGCTAAAATGAGAAATAAGCTATAAATAGAACAGGTGGAGGAGGGGCATACTGGAAGTAAAAGCCACTAAATAGCTGTAGTAGGATAGAAAAATATGGTATACTACTGCTAGCAACATATAAGGAGGATATCATGACAACATTGAAAAAAGAGTATAAAACTACATGGTCTCAGTATACTGAGGAGGATTTAAAAGCACTTTTTGAGTATGGCGAACGCTATAAAGCCTTTTTGTCAGAATGCAAGACAGAAAGAGAATGTGTACGTACTTTAGTAAAGTATGCTGAAAAAGAAGGCTATCAAAATATTGAAAAGCTCATTCGTGAAAAAGCTCAGGTGGGCCCAGGCGCAAAAGTTTATGCAAATTATAAAGATAAGACACTTATTCTCTTTTGTGTAGGGGAAGAATCTTTAGAAGAAGGGCTCAATTTACTAGGGGCACATCTGGACTCCCCACGTTTGGACTTAAAGCCTAATCCTTTATATGAAGATAGTGAATTAGCCATGCTTAAGACCCATTATTATGGGGGGGTTAAGAAATACCAATGGGTGGCTTTACCACTAGCTATTCATGGCGTTATTGCAAAAAAAGATGGCACCATTGTGAATGTGAATATAGGGGAAGCAGAAACGGATCCAGTGGTAGGGATTTCTGACTTATTAATCCATTTAGCCAAAGAGCAAATGGACAAGAAGTTAGGAGAGGCCATTGGAGGAGAAGACCTCAATATTTGTTTAGGAAGTATGCCACTTGAAGGAGAAGAGAAGCGAGCTGTAAAAGCCAATGTCTTAAAGCTACTCAATGAAAAGTATGGTATAGATGAAGAAGATTTAGTTTCCTCTGAAATAGAAATTGTACCTGCTGGAAAAGCCCGTGATTATGGTTTAGATCGCAGTATGATTATTGGCTATGGTCAAGATGACAGAGTATGTGCTTATGCTTCTTTTGAAGCTCAGTTAGAGGTGAAACACCCTAAGAAGACCACAGCTTGTGTATTAGTTGATAAAGAGGAAATTGGAAGTGTAGGGGCTTCAGGTATGCAATCCAAGTTCTTTGAGAATAGTGTGGCAGAGCTCTTAAATTTAGTGGGTCAATACTCAAGCCTTAAGTTGCGCCGTGCTTTAGCTCATTCCAAGATGCTTTCTTCAGATGTTACAGCCGGCTATGATCCTAATCATCCAACCGTCTTAGAAAAGCAAAATGCGGCCTATTTTGGTAAAGGCGTAGTGTTTAATAAATATACTGGGGCAAGAGGAAAATCCGGTTCTAATGAAGCCAATGCAGAATATTTAGCAGAGCTTCGCCACATTATGGCAGAAAATAAGGTGACCTGGCAAACGTCTGAATTGGGTCGCATTGATTTAGGAGGTGGTGGAACCATTGCCTATATACTTGCCAACTATGGCATGGATGTTATAGACTGTGGTGTAGCGGTGCATAGTATGCACGCCCCATGGGAGGTTACCAGTAAGGCAGATCTCTATGAAATGCGAAAAGCTTATATTGCCTTTTTACAAAATGCTTAAAAAATGGAGGAAATAAAAAATGGAAAATACAAATCCAATTGTAACAATTA
>JAEZKI010000377.1 GCA_023415525.1 Bacillota bacterium
GGTCAAAGGCATCTCTTAGTCCATCCCCTAATAAATTAAAGGCCATAACCGTAATTGTAATGGCAATACCAGGGAAAATAAGCATATAAGGTGCTTCAAAAATAAAGACTCTGGCTCTACCTAACATATCTCCCCATTCTGCAGCAGGTGGTTGAACCCCTAAGCCTAAAAATCCAAGTGCTGCCGTATCCAATACTGCCGTAGAAATTCCCAAGGTAGCTCGTACAATAATAGGTGAAAGGACATTGGGTAAAATATGTTTAAAAATTATTTTAGTATCGCTATTTCCAATAACCTTGGCAGCTTGTACATATTCACTATCTTTAATAGCCATAATACTCCCTCTCACAATACGGGCATACTCTGGTATAGTTACAAGCCCAATAGCAATAACTGCTTTATCAATCCCTCTTCCTAGGGCAGCCATAAAGGTAATGGCTAAAAGAATATTAGGAATAGACATCATAATATCCATGAGACGCATAATGAAAGTATCTACCTTTCCTCCCTTGTAGCCTGCTATAGCCCCTAACACTGTTCCTATGCAAAGAGCAAAACTAACAGCTGTTAAACCTACTAATAAAGAAACCCTTGTTCCATCAATAACACGTGAAAAGATATCTCTGCCTTGCTCATCTGTCCCAAACCAGTGAGTGGCTGAAGGTGGTTGCTTGTTGATGGACAAATCGGCATAATTAGGATCATATGGCATAATCCACTTACCAAAAATAGCTATAAAGATAAGAAGGGCAATAATTACCATTCCCATTACTGCAGCTCTATTTTGAATAAGAGCTGACCACATTTGTTTTATCTCTGACTCTGGTTTTTCTAGCTTAGCTTGTTTATTATTATTAACTTGTACTTGGCTCATGGTATCCCTCCTCCTTAAGAATATTTAATACGTGGATCAAGAAAGGCATAAATAATGTCCACAATGAGATTCATCATAACAAAAATAAAGGCAACGAGGAGCACAACACCTTGTACAATAGGGAAATCTGACTTCATTATAGCCTCTACTGTATACTTGCCAATTCCTGGCCATGCAAAAACAGTTTCAGTTAGTACAGCTCCCCCCATTAAAGAACCTAATTGTATCCCAATTACTGTAACAATGGGTATAAGCGCATTAGAAAGGGCATGCTTACGAATAACCTTTCCTTCTATGATGCCTTTTGCTCTAGCCGTGCGAATATAGTCTTGAGACAGTGTCTCTAGCATGGTACTACGTGTCATTCTTGCTATAATAGCCATAGAATACATAGCAAGAGCTACGGAAGGTAATACCAAATGTTTAATAGCAGAGTTAAAGGCTTCCATATTTCCTTTGATTAAACTATCTATCAAGTAGAAGCCCGTTACATTTTCTGGTCTTAGGAGTGTTTCGATTCTACCTTGAGAAGGAAGCCAACCTAACGTCCCAGAAAAGAGAATAATCAGTAAGATTCCTAGCCAAAAAATAGGCATAGATACGCCCACCAGTGAAAGGACCATACTGATATTATCCACCCATGAGTTCTTTTTGACTGCTGATATAACCCCTAAAGTAATCCCAAATACTGAAGCAATAATGATGGAACAGAATGCTAACTCTAAAGTAGCTGGAAAGCGAGAAAAAATTTCTTTAGCTACTGATTTCTTACTGTAATAAGAGGTCCCAAAGTCCCCTTTAAATACACCTTTCATATACTCTACATACTGAGTAATAATGGGCTGATCCAGACCATTAGCTACTCGCCATTCTATCATTTTTTCTTCAGTAGCATGTTGCCCCAGTACAATCCCCGCTGGATCTGGCGAGAATACTCTCATAATGGCAAAAATAATAATGGAAACACCCAATAATACGGGGATGAGTAATAATAATCTTTTTATAATATATTTTGTCATCCTGTCCTTTCTCCCTTCAAAAATGATTTTCTAGCTTTTTATATTAGTCCATGCTAAAAAAAAGAGGATAAAGAGGCTATAACAAAAATGCTCTGATCCTTCATTTTTGCCATAGCTCCTTTTCCTTTTTTCCTTTTTTGCTTTTTTCTTTATTCCTTTATTTACTTACTACCCTCTTATTTGTACATTTCTCTAAAGAAAATGTTACCTGTTGGGTGATAAGAATAGTTTTGTACAGCTGGTGAATAAGCTGATAAACTATTAGCATGACTGATAGGTACCCATACAGCAAGCTCAGCTATGTATTGCTCTGCCTTTGTATAGATTCCATCTCTTTCAGGACCTTTTTCTGTACTTGTGCCTTCTGCAATCATGGCTTTTAATGTTTCATCATTTAAACGTGAAACGTTCATTGCAGGGCTTTGATCACATAAAAGATTTAAGAAGTTATCAGGGTCACCATTGTCACCAATCCAGCCATAGAAACATACATCATAATCCCCTGCTACAATTTTGTCTTTATAGGTAGTCCAGTCATAGTCTTCAATAGTTACTTCAACTCCTACCTTACTCCAGTAAGACTGAATAGATTCAGCTAATGCTTTATTTCTTGCATTATAAGGTCTTGGGTTGTTATACACAATCATTTTAATTGGTCCAGTAAGGCCTGCTGCTGCTAGTTCTGCTTTGGCTGCTTCTGGATCATAAGAAACTTGCTTAATCTCTTCACTAAAGCCTGGCATAAATGAAGGTAAAATAGAAGTAGCAAGCTCTGCATAATCACCATAAAGGGCTTTTACAAGCTCTGGTACATTAATAGCTTTTGTAAGCGCCGTACGAACAGCTACATTATCAAAAGGTGCACGTGTTACATTGTAAGCCATGTAGTTAATTTTCATACCCGCTACATTATAAAGCTTATTACCATCTGCTTCAATTTGAGTTACACCTGTTGAATCAATCCCATCAATCATGTCTACATCGCCATTTTTAAGAGCTACGATACGTGCTGAGTTGTCTGGAATAAATTTAAAAACAATGTTTTTGGTTTTAGCTGGTTCTCTCCAATACTCCTCATTTCTCGTTAAAACGATATCTTCAGATGGATTCCATTCTACAAATTTGTAAGGACCTGTTCCAACTGGACTTTCATTTAAGTTGCCATTATTCTCTTCAAGAGCCGTTGGACTTACCATAGGTGCTGCAAGGCTCATGGCAAGGTTGGCAAGAAAAGCAGTATTTTTCTTTGTTAAATTGATTTTTACACTATATGTATCCAGTACTTCTACATCTTTAACATCTGCAAAAACAAAACTTGCATAAGGCATGTCTTCTTGACGAAGAGGTGGTAATTGTCTATCTATATTGATTTTTACAGCCTCTGCATTGAAATCTGTTCCGTCATGAAATTTAACGCCTTCACGGAGTTTAAAGGTATAGCTTAAACCTTCATTAGAAACTTCCCAACCTTCTGCAAGACAAGGCTCAAGCTCTGTAGAGTCTTTGGCATAAGCAAGAAGTCCTTCATAAATATTAACAATAACCTTTGAAGATTCCCCATCATCTACATAGGCTGGATCTAATCCTCTAGGTTCTGCGCCTTGTCCAAAAACAAGAACATCACTTACTGTATTCTCTGTTGAAGCTGTTTGTTCCTGACCCGCTGGGGCACTACTACTATCTCCTGCTGGAGCAGCTGTTTTATTGCCACCACAACCTACTAGCATCGTTAATGCAAGTAAAGGTACTATGACACGTGTTAATTTCTTTTTCATTCTTACATCTCCCTCTTTTTTCCCTAAATCCTACTTTATGTCATGTAAACTATTCATTTTGTGTCACTTTATGTCATAAAAAAATTATCATTAAAAGTAGCTTTAAGGAGTTTTTTAATTCCACAACACTAAAACTAGTCAAATATTAAATATTCTGTCAAATTATGCGTAGTGTTTTTAGTAATTATACACATTGATATCCTTAATGTCAATTAAATTACATAAATATACTAATAAATATTAATGATTTATTATTATATTAAATTTGATTCATATAATATCATAAATTTCATTTTACATAATTCACCTATTTATTTTTTATATATCCTCTATTGCAAAATCCTCTTAACCTCTATCCATACTAAAATAGATTAACTCATCCAAAAAGAGACTCTACTTCATTTAGTAGGCCTCTTTCTTACTCACTTCTTCATTCTATTTTTATCTCTTACTTTGCAAGAATCTCTACCCCTGTTTCTGTGACAAGTATAGTCTTTTCCCATTGTGCCGATAAACTACCATCTTTGGTATAAACAGTCCATCCATCCTCCTCATCAAAATGGACTGCATAACCCCCTTGATTAATCATGGGTTCAATAGTAAATACCATACCTGGCACAAGGATCATCCCCGTACCTGCTTGACCTACATGTTCCACCATAGGCTCCTCATGAAAGGCTTTTCCAATGCCATGCCCACATAAATCAATCACAACTGAATAACCATTTTTCTTAGCATGAGCCTCAATAGCTGCTCCTATATCCCCTAAAAAACCCCAAGGTTTAACAGCTGCAATTCCTATTTCCATACACTCTCTTGCGACTTCCACTAACCTTTTGGCTTCTTCACTTACCTTACCAATCATAAATGTGCGGGAAGCATCTGCAAAATAACCCTCTACAATAGTTGTCACATCGACATTCACAATGTCTCCCTCTGCTAAAAAAATATCTTCGGAAGGGATTCCGTGACACACCACATTATTGATTGAAACACAGGTGCTTTTAGGATAGCCATTATAATGTAGAGGTGCTGGAATACCTCCATGCTCTAGGGTATAGTTATGCACTAATTGATTAATTTCTTCAGTGCTCATCCCAACACGAATACGACTAGCCACTAAATCCAAAGCCCCATCATTGACAAGCGCACTTTTTTTAATACCTTCTATATCTGTGGCTGTTTTTATAATGTCACGTCCCGGTACTTCATAGCCTTGATGCGCTAAGGCACTTAATTTTTCATCAAAAGCAAGATGACACTTTTTATACTTAAGTCCACTTCCACACCAACACTTTTCATTACGATTATCTGCCATTTTTCTTTTCCTCCTCATGCTGTCTTATTCAGATTCTCTCTTTGAGAAAGGGCAACATTGATTTTATAGTAACTTCTTATTTATTATAGACCTGTTTTTTTGCAAAAGATATAAAAATTCTCCCATTAATAGGCTACATCTTATTATTCCTACATTTTAAGTTTATGCTGATATTGGGCTATAAATCCTTTCGCCCATTTTCTTGGCATACCTACCCATAACTGATTGCTTATACCTGGAATAATAAGTGTCTTTTTTCTCATTAAGCCTCTATAGGCTATTTGAGCTACTTTAGTCGCTGACATAGCTAGAACATTATCTTTCCTGCCTGCATTTTTAGCAAACTCCGTCTTTGTAGCCCCTGGACAAAGTGCTGATACTGTAATGTTATAGGGGGCAAGTTCCACTGCTAGTGCTTCTGAAAAAGATAATACATAGGCCTTCGCCGCATAGTAAGTCGCAATATAAGGGCCTGGATGATAGGCTCCCGTAGAGGCTACATTTAAAATATAACCCCCTCCTTGCCTTTTCATTTCAGCTGCAAAAAACTTAGTGAGTTGGGTTAGGCTAAAAACATTAAGTTCTAGGAGCTTTCTTTCCCTCTCCAAATCCTCAGCTAAAAATTCTCCTACATAGCCACTCCCTGCATTATTGACTAAAATTTTCATCCTCCCCTCTAAAGCTTTTAATTTTTCCATGATTCGTCCTGGGCTCTCTGGGTCACTTAAATCTTCTACTATCACTTGTACTGTCACATTATACTTTGCTTCAAGTAGCTTCTTTAATTGCTCTAATTTATCTTGTCTTCGTGCCACTACAATAAGAGAAAAACCATGTTGCGCAAATTCCTTAGCTAACTCCCGTCCAATCCCACTAGAAGCACCTGTTACTAAAGCATACTCTTTCATTCTATCTTTTTCCCTTCTTTTTCTTGAAGTCTTTCTCCTGGCTTATTTCACAAAAAACTTGCGTTCTCTTCCAGCCTATTCTTCTAGTCTATATCAATAATAATATGAGTATTTTAACTTATTGTTTACTTTTTAAGCATACTTCATTCCATAAAAGTCGTCAATTCTTCTTACCTTAGAGGTATTGACATTCATTTTTCTATTTGTTATATATATTATATAACAAATAGTTTCAATAACACTTAAAAGGAGGTCAACTATGCTTATTGAACTCGACTTTAGCAGTCAAAAGCCCATCTATGAGCAACTCTATGAACAGATTATCTTAGCTATGGCAAAAGGAACGCTTCAACCTGGTGAATCCCTACCTGCTGTAAGAAATCTAGCAGAAGAAATCGGTATTAACCTACATACCGTTAATAAAGCTTACAATCTTTTAAAAGATGAAGGATATGTGAGTGTGGACCGTAGAAAAGGAACCTTAGTCAACTCTTTTCCTATCCTAACAACCCGTTCTTCTCATTTTATTCTAGAAGAACCCTTAACCTTATTAGTTGCTAAAGCCCATCTCATGGGCATTACTCAAAAAGATTTTTTATCACTGTGTGAGACCCTTTACTCACACTATAAGGAGGATTAACAATGTCAGAAACAACTATCACTTTTATACTTATGCTTTTTATATTCTCTTTGCTTTTTATTACCTTTGTCTTATCTCCCAAATTTTCAAGACGCAATCAATGCTTTGGTATTACCTTAGCTGAAGACTTACAAAAACACCCTATTGTTCAAGGTATTACTCGCCAGTTTTATATACGCTCTATTGTTGTCTTTATAGTATCTCTCGTAGGCTCTAGTCTTATGTTTATCGGGCCTAGCTTAGGTTACTTAGTAGGTTACAAATTTATTCATTCCCAGTCCTTCCAAATCATTTTTATTCTGCTTATCTTTTTTGTAATTGGCAGCTATTTTGCTCTCTACGTAAGAACCCATAATAAAATAAAAGCTTTTAAAGCGACTTTAAAACAGCAGCCTACTCCTTCTAGTAAAATGCTAATAGATACTCATTTCATAGAAGAAAAACAACGACTTAAAAATGTTTTTAAGTCGTTGTTTTTCTTCTATGAAATGAGTATCTATTAGCATTTTACTAGAAGGAGTAGGCTGCTGTTTTAAAGTCGCTTTAAAAGCTTTTATTTTATT
>JAEZKI010000472.1 GCA_023415525.1 Bacillota bacterium
ATGAAAAAAGGGGCTTATTTGGTGAATACAGCGAGAGGGGGGCTTTTTGATTGGGAAGCTATACTAGAGGGCCTAGAAAGTGAACAAATAGGAGGCTTAGCTTTTGATGTTTATGAAAAAGAAGAGATTTTTATTCGTAAGGATTTACAGGGGCAAGAGCCTTCAGATGAAATCTTTAGGGCACTCCTAAACAAAGATCAGGTGGTTTATACACCACACGTAGGCTTTTATACAGATGAAGCTGTAGCCAACATGGTGGAGTATGGACTTAAAAATCTATGGGAGTATGAATTTGAAGGAAGTTGCAAAAATGAATTAATAAGAGAATAACCTCTAGAAGAAATATAAAGAGAGTAAGGGGAAAAAGATGTTAGAAGTTAATCATGTAACAAAAAGATATGGAAAAGTTATGGCTAATAAAGATTTAGACTTTAATGTAGGGCAAGGACAGATTGCTGTTTTATTAGGCCCTAATGGTGCAGGTAAGTCCACCATAATTAAGTGTATAGTAGGTCTTTTGCGATTTGAGGGGCATATTCTCATAGAGGGAAAAGGAAATAAAAGTATAGAGGCTAAAAAGCTTTTAGGATATATCCCAGAGATGCCCTGTCTATATCCTATGTTGACAGTAGAAGAGCATTTAGAGTTTATTGCTAGAGCCTATAAGCTAAAGGATTGGGAGGGCTATAGAGATGAACTGCTTAAACGCTTTGAACTAGAGGACAAGCGTACTAAACTGGGGGGTGAATTATCCAAAGGCATGCAACAAAAGGTAAGTATTTGTTGTGGCCTTTTGCACCGTCCCAAAGTCATTGTCTTTGATGAGCCTTTAGTGGGGTTAGATCCTCATGCTATTAAAGAGTTGAAGACCATGCTGCAGGAGCTTAAAGAACAAGGTGCTGCCATCTTGATTAGTACCCATATGCTAGACAGTGTAGAGGGCTATTGGGACATTGCTCATATTATGAAGGAAGGAAGCTTTGTAGCTACGCGCAAACGTGATGAACAGCTAGAAGAGGGTGAAACCTTGGAAAGTCTCTTCTTTAGACTAACAGAAGGAGAGGTGACAGATTAATGGGGCCTTTTTGGTACTTATTAAAAACCCAGCTTAAAAATAGCCTAAAGAGCCTTAAGAAGAATCCAGCGAAACTAATAGGCTATTTATGTATTTTGCTCTTTTTAGGACTAAGTATTATTACTAATTCAATGGGAAAGGATTCCCAAACGGAAGCCCACCAGATAAGGTCCATGGAGGAATTAGGATGTATTATTATGGCCTTTTTTATGCTTGTGGCGTGGCCATCCTTAAAAATAGGCTTAGACAAAGGAACTACTTTCTTTAAAATGCCCGATGTCAACTTACTTTTTACAGCCCCTTTTGATCCCAAAAAGGTGCTCATTTATGGTCTTATTAATCAAATGGGAACCAATGTTTTTGTATCATTATTTATATTCTATCAGATTCCTTTTCTCAACAACGTTTATGGGGTAAAACCTATAAAGTGTCTAGCTATTTTTATAGCTTATCTAGTGATGCTCTGTATCACACAGCTTATGTGTATGGCTATTTACATGTACACCCAATCTCATGCCAAACGAAAGCAAGGGATTAATGCTCTTCTTTATCTCCTACTTATAGTGCCACTACTTATTATGAGCCTTCAGCTCCTAAGAGGTGAGAAATTTCTTACAGCCATTATAAATGGGTTTGAGTATCTTACCTACTTACCTTACATAGGATGGATTAAGGGTATACTTTATAGCTATTTAATAGGAGCAGGAGGAAGCATGCTTCTCTATAGCTTGCTTTTATTAGGGGGGCTTCTTTTACTGGGGGCCTATATTATAAAAAGTAGCGTAGACTATTATGAAGATGTGTTGACACAGACAGAATATACACAAGCTGTAATGGAGAATATGAAGACAGGTAGGGGAACTATAGACACAGGAACTAAAGTTAAGAGTGAAAAACTAAGAAAAGTGGGACTTGGAAGAGGACAAGGGGCAAGTACACTGTTTTTTAAGCAGATGTTAGAAAGTAACAGGCATAGACGGTTTATTTTAGGGATAGGTTCCCTTATTGAAATGGTGCTCGTTATAGGAGGAACCTTTTTCTTAAATAGAATAGAAGATATCCCTAAATTAGGGTCACTTCTTATGATAGTGGGTATAATGACCTATATGCAGCTTTTGCTATCTGCTAAAACGAGATGGAGTGGTGAATTACGTTATCACTACATTTATTTAATACCTGTAAGTGGTTTTACAAAGTTGATTTTTTCGTGTCTAGAGGGGGTATTAAAAACTTTTCTAGAGGCCTTATTAATCTATACACCTAGCATTTTACTCCTAGGACTCTCGCCACTTTATATTTTGGTTTGTGTGTTGGTCAAAGTAAGCTTTGAAGTGCTTTTAATAAGTATTAATGTTTTATCTCAACGGGTGTTTGGGACAGTAGCTAATAGTGGGCTTCTTATGATTTTGTTTTTAATGGCAGGGCTCATCTTTACGGCACCAGGCATAATAGGTGGAGTTATTGTAGGTTTTATGGTGAATCAAACAGGGGAACTGGTAACAGCATTTTTGCCCTTACTCATTATAGCTCTTTGGAATTCCTTGATAGGTGGTGGGATTGCTTTAGCTTCCAATAGCATCTTTAGTCAAATGGAACTGAATACAAGGAGCTAGAAAGAAGTGCTCAAAGGTCTTTACAATAAGCTTT
>JAEZKI010000045.1 GCA_023415525.1 Bacillota bacterium
ATTGTATATATTGTATGCACGATAATAGATATGATTAGACAAAGAACGGTTGAGAAAATATGGGTACGATTTCTTGATAAGCATATAAATAAATTTGAAAAAAAATCAGTTATAGTTATAAAGAAAACAAGTCAAAAAGTGATGAGCTTATTAAATAGATTTTACAATGAGTAGAAGGAGATTAAGATAATTTTACATAAAAATTTTCAAGGAATAGATGCTGTAATTATATGCTTAAAGGTTTAGTTAGTAATAAGTTTCTGTATAGACTAAAATAATAAGGATTAGAAAGATAGACATAAAAATATAGGGGTCTATAGAGGAAAAATAGGAAGTAGTGGGTGTTATATAGATGGGGAGTATAGTAGATAAAAGAATATATAGATTCTAATGGTCTATTTTACCATTCAGATACAAGAGGCAGGACCCTATTCGTTATTTTGGAAACCATTTCTGCAGAGATTTCAACATCATAAAGCTCCTTGATTTGGTCATGAATATCTCTAGTAGATAGACCTGCAGTATAAAGTGATAAAACCTTATCTTCAATGCCTGTAATATTACGTTGATGCTTAGCAATAATCTGTGGTTCAAACTCTTCATTTCTGTCTCGAGGGATATTTAGTTCTACAGGCCCTAATTCTGATTTAACCGTTTTCTTACTATATCCATTCCTGCTGTTAGTTGTAGCCTTATCTGAAATTTGATATTTGTCATAGCCTAATTTTTCTTCAAGTTCAACTTCAAGTGCTTCTTGAAGTACATCTTTAAACATATCCTTTAATAACTCTAAGATATCATCAGAACTTGTGAAGTTCTGATTTTTAATAAAATCCCGTACTAATTCCTTTGGCAATACTGACATAAAATAACTCCTCCTTGGTAAGCTTTGATTTTTTATAATCATTGCCATAAGAAAGAGCTGTTAATCAGTTTACACAAAATTTAATACAGTCTTTTCTCATGCTTTAATTTTCTAGTATCAGCAGATTTTAGCCATTTACAATAACCTGATTCACTTACTTCAGCAAGGACACATAACATTCTTAAAGAGACCTTTTGCTTAGCCTTTTTAAGGCGTATGCTTGATTGGTATTTTTTATAAAGTTGTAAGATAAGAGGATACTTATCGCGTGGTAATAATTTTACTTCTCTAACCTCCTTTCGAGTTCGTCTAATTTTTTTAGAAATTCATTTTCCATTTGTAAATATGCAATCTTTGTTTCTGCGGCAATAAGACGTTCTTCTAATGACATATCTGATGTTTTAGGTCTACCAGAGCTTTTATTATCACGTTTTTCCCCCATTAATCCAGCTTGGCCTTCTTTAAAATAAACGGAAAGCCATCTAGATAATGAACGTACAGGATTTTTAGATCCTATTATTTTAGGTTCTAAACCAGCCTCTCTAAATATTTCGGTTGGAGTTTTACCTTTCGCATATTCATTTATAGCATATAATTTAAATTCTTCAGAATAGGTAATAGACTTCTCCGTTACCTTTGTAATATATGGATTCTGTGATAATAAGTTTTGTTGTTCTTGAGTAAAATGTAAGCCTGACATAAATATACCTCCGATGATGATTAAATATATAGTAACATAAAATAAAAAGGTAGAGACCTTTTTTATTTAGTCTCTACCTTTTGGGGTACATTTTCCTTTTATTATGTTTAACGACTAACAGTGAAGAGTCCTTACTCATTTAGTTTTTTTAATCATTTCATCATTATTAAATTCTAGTATAGATAATAGAATTATAATCCTACCTATATAAAAACATGGAAAATGGAATAATGAAGAATATAAAAGCAGGAAAAAACAAATAGTATATCTTGTAAAATTAAAAGGGAGTGATAGTATGGCTTGTATTAATCAGTTAGAGTTACAAAACTTACGACATTTAATCGGAGCACATTGCACCATAGAAAAGAAGCTAGAGTTCTATGCAGGGCAGTGCACCGATGAAAAATTAAAAAGCATGTTGCAACATGATGCGCAAGATGCAAAAGCAAGTAAAGAAAAACTAATGACATTTTTAAAATAGGAGGTGTTTTTGATGCAAGAGAAGGAAATGATTAGTGATTATTTAGCAGGGTTAAATGCTAGCTTAGCAGGCTATGGCGGTATTATAGCACAATGTGAAAATCCAGAGTTACGTTCTACTATTCAAAAGATGCGTGATCAAGATGAAGTACGTCAATATGCTCTTTTCAAAATAGCTAAAGAGAAAGGGTACTACATTCCAGCACAACCAGCAACACCTGAAGAGATTGCAACTGTTAATCAGCAAATGTCTCAAGGATAATAACTAAATATAAAGAAATGAGTTAAACCGCTTAAGTATAAATAGCTTAAGCGGTTTTATTCATCGACCCATAAAAAGATTATCCTACTAGTTGATAGTAGTATAAAATATTTAAAAAGGTTTGATATTTTTATAACTATTTCGTATTAACTTGAAGCTTGTAATCTTGGAAGCTTATAGTGGCTACTTTTTTGAAACACTTGGTAAAGTAGTTAGGATCAGGAATCCCTACCTCTTGAGCTAATTGATAAGCCTTATAATTGGCACAATGTAAAAGCTCCATGGCCTTGTGGATACGAACCTCTACTAAATATTCACTAAAGGATTTATTGGTTACTTTTTTAAAGATGCGACTTAAGTAGCTGGAATTGATATGAAAAAGTTGTGCAATGCGAGTTAATGTAATTTCTTGATCTGCATAATGGTTTTCTAAGTACTTAATGACTTGTAGCACAATATCATTTATTTGGTGACCATTGATATGATAGGCTAAGTTACAGAGCTCACTAATCAATTCAAGCATATAGTCCTCCATATCTTTATAGCGCTTCATATCAATAAATTTTTTGTAAGAAGGCTCAATAAAGGTAAGAGAAGAAGGTGGCATACCATTTTGAAGGAGCGTTTTAGTTATTTTATCAAGGGTATTAATAAGAGTATATCTGAGATTGTTTAAGTCAGATAGATTTTGCTGTAAAAAGCTATGGAGTAAACTTCTGATATTTTTAAGGGCTTGCTCTGTTGAGCCTGATTGAATAAGTAAGATAATCTGATTAAGGTTATCTTGATTAGAGAAGTCATAAATTATACCCGTGTGGGTAAAGGGGTGATTATAGACTACTGTTTCCCCTAATATATGACAAAGCTTAAGGGCGTTTTGTGTATCCTCATAACTGAGCTTGAGATTTTCTAGAGAACTTGTAACAGTACCTACACCACAATGAACAACAGCATCCAAATTGTCTTGGAAGTAACTAGTGATATGCTCAGCCATTTGGGGCAAATAAGTTTGATTCCCATTACATAAGATGGCAATATGCTGATGGTAATCTAAAAAAACATAAAGAGGATGCTCTAGGCCATAGACCTTTTCAATGTAATCAATACAGTTATGAATGATAGAATTTTTATTCATGGAGACATCTTTATTAGGAGAAAACAAGATATCAATAAGTGCAAACTGCAAGTTCTCATTGAGGTTTGGAGAAATATTATTTTTGCTTTGTAAATCCTTTAAAAGATTAATATTAGTGAGGTTTCCTTGTAAGAGCTCATTTAAGCACTTATCGCGGAGAGAAAAGGCGTTGTTTTGAACATAAGTGTAGGAGATTTCTAGCTCAATAAGTTTTTTTCTTTGCGTTCGAATTTCTTGAGATAGTTGCTTAAGAGTATCCGTAATAACATCGGAATCAATGGGTTTTAAAATAAAATTATGGACGCCAATATTGATGGCTTCCTTGGCGTAATTAAATTGGTCATGAGCAGTTATGATGACAACTTTAATATCTGTAAAGTCCTTCATAATCTGCGTGGCAAGGGTAAGACCACTCATATAAGGCATTTCAATATCTGTTAATACAATATCAGGATGTAAGTCTTCTATAAGGGCTAAAGCTTCAATGCCACTACTAGCATCCCCTACGATTTCTAGGTTAAGCTGGGTCCAATCAATACATAGGCGAAGCAAACTTTTGATATTTTCCTCATCATCTACTAGTAGCACTTTAAGTGGTTGCATACACATTATAGGGCCTCCTTAAGGGGGATCTTGAGTAGGATAGTGGTTCCTTCAAAGGGACGACTGGTTATTTCATAGATATCCTCTGCTTCATAATAAATTTTAAGGCGTGCTATGGTGCCACGTAGCCCAAAACTAGAAGTATTGGAAGCTAGTGAATCTGCTTTTAAGTAATACATCTGCACCTCAGACATACCTAAGCCATCATCTGTAACTTCTATATAGAGCTTATGGTCTGAAATATAAGAAGCTACTCGAATAATGCCGGGTTCACCACTAGGTTTAATGCCGTGGTAAATACAATTTTCAATTAAAGGTTGAAGGGAATTTTTTAGAATAGGCAAAGTAAGTGTTTCGGGTGCTAAATCATAGGTATCTTTTAAAATGTCACCATATCTAAATTTTTGAAGAATGAGGTAGTTTTTAATAAGGAGTACCTCTTCTTCTAAAGAGTGAGTTTCCCTTCCTTTGTTTAAGCTGGATTTATAAAATTGCCCCAGGGCAGTAATTCCGATATAAGCATCCTTACTATTTTGGCTAAGTATGAGATAGCCAATAGTATCTAATGTATTATAGAGAAAATGTGGTTTAATTTGTTCGTTCAGAATATCCAACTCATATTTTCTCTTCTGTTTTTCAGTTTGTATTTCCTGCTTAATCATTTTTTCAATGGCGTGAATCATTAAGTTATAGGTATTTTTAAGCTCTCCAATTTCATCATTTCCTACAGGAATATTTACAGGATTGAAATGGCCTTTTTTAACACCCTGCATGCAGGTAATAAGATTTTTAATTGGCTGAGTGACTAAATTAGCCGTAAAAAGCGAGGCGAATAAAAAGATAATAACTGTAGATACGGCTAAAAGGATTAAAGTTCCCATAAAGGCATCCAACGTATTATTAAGTACATTAAGGGAGGTGTAGCTTATGATTTTCCAATTATATTGAGGAAGGCTTGAGGAGAGGATGAAATACTTTTCTCCATCAATAAGCTCAATCTCCCCATTTCTATAAGCTTCATAAGGCTTAGACAAGACGATGGGCGTAGCATTTTCATTTTTTATAATTGGATTATCATTTTCATCAATAAGAAAAAAGGAAGTACTATAT
>JAEZKI010000524.1 GCA_023415525.1 Bacillota bacterium
AACCTATTAGCAATTATTATTTCTCTGACCTTCACCTTTGTTGGCTTTCTCTTTACTGTACTCCTTACTTTATTAGAAGTTGCCCACTATATAGCTACATATCCTTCTATAGCTGATAGCTTGTTGCTCATTCATCTTTCTTCTCGTCTCATTACTCTTATTGCATGTTTTTCTATTAGTTTAACTCAAACGAGACAACTCTATTATAAGAAGCAACAAGAACGTCTCCTATATACGGACGATCTTACAGGTCTTTATAATCATCGTTTCTTTTTGAAACAGTTGTCCTTGGAAGTTCAAAAATCCCTCCAAAATCGCTCCCAGGTTGGTCTTATTCTAATGGACATTGATAACCTTAAGCTGGTTAATGATAATATGGGTCAAGATGCTGGTACAACCATTATCATTTCTACGGCCAAGCTCTTACAACATATTATAAGTGCCCCTTGTACTACTTATCGCTATTACAGCGATACATTTGCTGTTATTGTTCCTTTTGATAGCTTACCGGAACTAGAGAAAATAGCCACTAATTTAAAAAAGCAATTAGACGCACTAAAACCAACCTATATTCCTATTCCACTTACTTACCATGTCAGTTTCTCCCTTGGTTTTTCCTCTCTCCCTCATTTAGCTCAAGATGAAAGAGGACTCATTAGACAGGCAGAAGCTGCCCTCAATCATGCAAAGAACGCTGGCAAGGATGCCATTCATATTTATGAGGATATCCTTGAAAACTTCAAGGATGACATGTCTAAGGAAAACCGTCACCTTATTGGTATCTTTAAGGCTCTTTTAACAAGTATCTCTATGAAGGATCAGTACACACTAGGCCATTGCGAGCGCGTTGCCTCTTATGCAGCCAAATTAGCCACTCACTTACAACTTAGTCCTGACCAAATCAGCTCCATTCATTATGCAGGCCTTCTTCATGATATTGGTAAGATAGAAATTCCTTCTACCATTCTTAATAAAACAACTCCTTTATCTGATGATGAATATGCTCTGATTAAAAAACATCCTATTTATAGCTTTAATATCTTAGAACCTCTTTTAGGCATGGAGGAATCTATTGATTACGTCCGTCATCACCATGAACGCTACGACGGAAAAGGTTATCCTGATGGCTTAAGTGGTGAAGCAATCAGCTTAGGTGCTCGCATATTAGCTGTGGTGGACTCCTTCGATGCAATGATTTCAGAACGACCTTATAGCAAGAGTAAGTCCGTTACTGAAGCACTCCATGAACTTAAAAATTGTGCTACTCTGCAATTTGACCCTTATATCGTGGATTCTTTTATCCATTTGATGACTCAGTCAAATACTGCTAGCCATTTATAGAGAGAGAGAAAGCATTTGAATGAGTGAGATGAACCTTCTTTGATGTTTTATTTTCCTTATTACTGCACATAATAAGGGCGTATTCATTAAAGGAGGTTTTATTATGCTTTTACTTATCTACGCTATACTTGCTGTGGCAGTTATTTTTCTTTCTATAAAAGCTGCTAACTATGTGGATTTATTGGATAAAAAAACGCATTTATCAGGGGCCTTTATCGGTGGTGTATTACTAGCTGCCGTCACTTCACTTCCTGAGCTATTTACCAGTATTTCTGCCACTGTTTTTATTGGTAATCCTAGTCTATCTATGGGTAATATATTAGGAAGCAACTTATTTAATCTTGCTGTTCTTGCCTTACTGATCATCATCACTATTCAGGGTTTTGATAAGGCTAAACTTTCTAAAAGTCATCTCTATACCAATATCTGTACCATTGGTATGTATTTAGTCATTGCTCTTTCTTTGGTTTTACCTATTGACATTGAAATTTTAACGGTAAGTCTTATTTCTATAATTATTGCTATACTTTATGCAGCAGGATTAAAAGGTATGGCCGATGCTCCTGCTGAGCAAGCTGAGAAAGAAGATGATAATCATTTAACTGTTAAACAAGTCGTCCTTCGTTTTATTCTAGCTAGTGTTGCTTTAATTGTGACAAGTATTATGGTTACTTATGTTGCAGATCGTATTGCTACTACTTACAATTTAGGTTCTGGTCTTGTAGGGGCTGTCTTCCTTGGTGTGGCCACTTCTCTTCCAGAGCTTACCTCTTGTATTGCTCTTGTAAAAGCTAAGAATTTCAATATGTGCGTTGGTAATATTGTAGGCAGCAACCTCTTCAACTTCGTTATCTTAGTTATAGCAGATATCCTCTATATTCCAAGCTCAGTCTATATCTTTACGGACAAAGGAACTTTTTCTCTCCTTGTATTTGGTCTAGTGGCCTCCCTTCTCATGGCCTTTATTCTTTTACTAAAGACAATGAAGAAAAAATTTAATAAGATCACCCCTGTTTATGTTGTCTGTTGTTTTGCTATTATCCTTTGCTATATCGCCTTTTTACTATAAAACATACCTATTTTTTGTTACTCCAAAAAGGGATAGTACAAACCCTATTATTGGTTTTGTACTATCCCTTTTTGGACCTTCTAGCCTAGCTTTACACAACTTTCTCTAATAACAAGCTCAGTTGGAATAAGAATTTTTTTACTAATCTTTCGCCCAGTACGCAAACGTTCCATTAATGTTTCTAGGGCTGTTTCTCCCATAAAATCTGTATGCACCTTTATGGTTGTCAAGGAGGGGGTTAAATATTGACAAGCATAAATATCATCAAAGCCAATAAGACTAATATCTTTCCCCACCTTCAACCCTTTATCTGTAATAGCCTTATAAGCACCTATGGCCATAGGATCACTTGCTACGAAAAATGCTGTAGGATAGGTCTCTTTTTTTAAGGCTTCTGCCATTAATTTATACCCTGACTCAGGCAGAAATTTCTCTTTGACAATAAATTCAGGGTTATAAATATCTTTTTGATGTACAAATTCCCTAAAAATTTCTTCTCTTGTCCCTTTTATAAATTCCCTATCTTCTCCTACATATTCGTAGCCACCAATATACCCTAATTGACGATGTCCAAGGTTATATAAATATTCTAAAGCCTTCCATACTCCCAATTTATAATCCGCCACAATACTATCATAAAGAAGCTCATTAGGCGAAAAATCTACAAACACAATACAACTAGAAACCTTTTGTAAAAACTCCACCTGCTCTCTTCTAAATTTTCCTATAGCAATAAGCCCATCTACCTGCTCTATATCATAAGGTGCTTCATTATAGCGAATAGCCTTGAAGCCTATCCCCTCTTTTTCACAACGTTTTTCGATACCTAAACGGACAGAAAGAAAATAGGGGTCTTTTAGCTCTTCTTCTTGACTATGCCAATGAACAATACCTATATTGACTTTTTTTATTTTATTCTTTCGCTGATTAACAGTAACATATTGAAGTTCTTCTGCTATCTCCAAAATACGTCTTTTGGTTTCAGGGGTAGTATTGAGTGTTTCGTCAAAATTAAGTACTCTGGACACCGTTGCAATAGATACACCAGCCCTAGCTGCCACTTCCTTAATAGTTGCCATCTTATCGCCTTCCATTCTTTTAGTAAAACTTTTATCCTTGTAGGATGCAAGCTTCTTCTTTAATCTATACTTTAAAAACCCTTTATTACAAAGGGTTTTCTTTGTTTTATTATAGCTTACTACATCTTAGTTATCAAGTTTTATTTTTTACTAAAATATCTTGATTTATTTTACCAATATTATATACTAAGATTATCAAATAATCGTTGTCAAGGAGGTTTGTATGGATCTAAATGCTTTGCAATTTGAATTCAAAAAGGTTTTCGACGAAACATCTGAAGCTACTTTCTTTGCCCCAGGTCGCATTAACTTAATTGGTGAGCACATCGACTATAATGGAGGACTGGTTTTCCCTTGTGCTATTACCTTAGGGACCTACGGTCTCATTAGCAAGCGTACCGATAAGCTTTTTAGAGTGTACTCTTCTAATTTTAAAGAACTGGGTACTTTTGAATTCTCTTTAGATGATTTAAGCTATAAACCTGAACATAACTGGTGCAACTATATTAAGGGGGTTTTATTCTACTTAAAACAAGCAGGTTACACCATCGAAACAGGACTTAACCTCTTGGTATTCGGTAATATTCCTAATGGTTCTGGTCTCTCCTCTTCTGCCTCTTTAGAAATGCTTATGTGCAAGATTTTTTCAGATACCTACAATCTGGCTTCACTCTCCCCTGTAAAGGCAGCTCTCTTAGGCAAAGAAGTGGAAAATAACTATATTGGTGTAAATAGTGGGATAATGGACCAATTTGCTATTGCCCTTGGCAAAGAAGATTCTGCTCTTTTACTAAATTGTAATACTCAAGAGTACGAATATATTCCTTTTAAGTTAGATAACTATAGCATCCTCATTATGAATACCAATAAGCGACGGGAGTTGGCCGATTCAAAATACAATGAACGTCGTAAAGAATGTGATACTGCCCTAGCTATTCTTCAAAAAACTTTTGATATCGAC
>JAEZKI010000536.1 GCA_023415525.1 Bacillota bacterium
GACTAAAGGTGCGGGTATTACAACTTAAAGAAGGAAAAGACCCAGATGAATACTTAAAAACCCATGGCAAAGAAAGTTTAGAACGGCTTTTAGAAGGTGCTACAACAGATGTTTGGTTTGAGATGTCACGCCTTGAGCTTAACTATGACTTAAACTTGACAGAGCAAAAGGTAAAGTTTTTACAAGAGGTAGCACAACGCTTAAGTGAACTGGAAAGTAGCATTGAGCAGACCCTTTATGCTGAGGAAATAAGTCAGCATTATGGGATTGACCCTCAGGTTATAAAGGCAGAGATTGCCCAAAGTGTGAAGCGCAGGAAGGCACTTCCACAAAACCGGACGCTAGTGACACCTGTCCTAGTTAAAAAGCCGGCTCTTTCGACAGAGGTAAGTTTTCTAGCAACCCTTTATCATTATCCCCATATTGGTAAGCAAGTCCAACAGTATATTACATGGGAGATGTTTGAAACACCTCTTTTGCAGGACCTTGCTCGGGCTATTGAAGATAATCTTAAAGCACAAGTACCATTAGATATGGATTATTTTGCGGCAACCTATCCTGAAGCTCAGGACCAAACCATTATTTCACATGTTTTGATGAACTATGATGCCCGCTATGAGGACAAAAATGTTTTGGAAAAGATGGTGTTAGAAAATATAAAACGCATTAAAAAAAGTTATATTGAGAAAAAAAGCAGAACAGTAAAAGATATAAAAGAAATACAAAATCTACTATCTCAAAAAAACGACCTTGACAAATT
The DNA here is from genome assembly GCA_023415525.1 of Bacillota bacterium. Classification (GTDB taxonomy): domain Bacteria; phylum Bacillota; class Clostridia; order Lachnospirales; family Cellulosilyticaceae; genus Sporanaerobium. The sequence continues at coordinate 761 of JAEZKI010000536.1, forward strand.
GTATATTGATTTTAGAAATGGTTAGAATAGTAGACAGGAGAAAGGATGGATAATCGTGAAAGATGTGGCAGAACAGAAGCTAGCTTTTAAAGCCAAGCTTGACCAATTAATGGCTATTGCAAAAGAAAAAAAGGGGGTGCTAGAGCAAGATGACATCAATGATGTTTTTGCAGATATGGATCTAGACCCTACTAAGATTGAACAAATTTATGAGTATTTAGAATCTCAAAATATTGATATTATAGGGAATATTTCAGAAACAGAGATTGAAGTAGAAGAAGATATTGATATTAGTAATTTACCAGATGGTATTAGTATTGATGACCCTGTACGTATGTATTTAAAAGAAATTGGTAAGGTGCCTCTTTTATCTGCTGATGAAGAAATCCGTTTAGCAGAACGTATGCAAGAAGGCGACCAAGAAGCCAAGAAAAAATTAGCAGAAGCCAACTTAAGATTGGTCGTTAGTATTGCTAAGCGTTATGTGGGACGAGGGATGTTATTCCTTGACCTTATTCAAGAAGGAAACTTAGGGCTTATTAAAGCGGTAGAAAAGTTTGACTATACCAAAGGTTTTAAGTTTAGTACCTATGCCACTTGGTGGATTAGACAAGCCATTACCCGTGCCATAGCAGACCAAGCCCGTACCATCCGAATTCCTGTGCATATGGTAGAAACCATTAATAAATTAATGCGCGTTTCTCGTCAATTACTTCAAGAGTTAGGGCGTGACCCCCAACCAGAAGAAATTGCAAAAGAAATGGAGATGAGTGTGGCTAAGGTACGAGAGATTATGAAAATTTCTCAAGAGCCTGTTTCATTAGAAACACCTATTGGAGAAGAAGAGGATAGCCATTTAGGTGACTTTATTCCAGATGAAGACATTCCTGTACCAGCAGAGGCAGCAGCTTTTACCCTGCTTAAAGAACAGCTTATTGAAGTATTAGATACCTTAACAGAAAGAGAACAAAAAGTTCTTCGTTTACGTTTTGGACTAGATGATGGAAGAGCCAGAACTTTAGAAGAAGTGGGCAAGGAATTTAATGTAACACGTGAGCGTATTCGTCAAATTGAAGCAAAAGCGCTTCGCAAACTACGTCATCCAAGTCGTAGTAAAAAGTTAAAAGATTATCTAGAGTAGAAGTTGACCTGTCAACTTCTCTTTTTAAATAGAGAGGACTGCATATGGGAGTACAATTATCTAAAAGATTACAGACATTAGCCGATTGTGTACCGATAGGGAGTCGGGTAGCTGACATTGGAACGGATCATGGGTATATTCCTATTTATTTGGTTCAACAAGGCATTGCACAAAGCTGCATTGCTAGTGATATAAATAAGGGACCTGTTGCCAATGCTAAACGGCAAATTGCACGTTATGGATTAAAAGATATTGAGGTACGTTTAGGTCCCGGTCTTTCCCCGCTTCAACAAGGCGAAGCAGATGTGCTAATGATTTCTGGCATGGGAGGCTATCTTATTCGAGACATTTTACAAGAGGCCCTTCCTTTAGTTCAAAAGAGTAAGCGTCTTATTTTGCAACCGCAACAAGACGTACCAGTTGTCCGTCGCTTTCTACACAGCATTGCATTTTGTATAGTCGATGAGTGTTTTGTAGAAGAAGAAGGCAAATATTATACCATTCTTGTGGCTGAGCCAGGAAGTGAGGCCTATACTAGGGCATGGGAATATGTTTATGGTAAGTGTCTCGTTGAAAAAAAGGACCCTACCTTTAAAGAATGGCTTCTTTTAAAACAAAAGCGATTAGAAGCTATTGAGGCCCATTTAGTTGGTGTTGAAACCCCTACTGGGTTAGCTCGTAAGAAGGCGCTAGAAAAAGAAAAAATAATGCATAAAGAGGTAATGGCATGTATATTTTAAAAGATTTAATAGCTTATTTAGAGCAGTTGGCCCCTTTGAACTTGGCTGAGGATTGGGACAATGTGGGACTTATGGTAGGAAGTCGCCAGCAACCTATTCAAAAGGTATTATGTGCCTTAGATGTTAATCCAGAAGTAGTAGAGGAAGCTATTGAATGTGGGGCCCAGTGTATTATTACCCATCATCCTTTTCTGTTTTCAGGACTTAAGCGGATTGACTTAGATACAGAAAAAGGAAAGTTAATTGAGCGTTTACTGAGTCATTCCATCAGTGTCTATAGCTTACATACTAATTTTGACAGTGCTCCAGGAGGACTTAATGATTTTTTATGTAAGCAACTTGAATTAAAGAATTGTCAGGTTTTAGAGGGAAATCATAAGGAGGCTTTTTATAAAGGCGTTGTCTATGTGCCTACCTCTCACTATGAAAAAGTGAGAGAAGTCATTATTACCCATAATTCGTGCCAGTTAGGTACTTATAGAGGCTGTACTTTTACAAGTGAAGGTGAAGGAACTTTTATGCCGCTTACAGGGAGCCATCCCTATATAGGAGGAGAAGGAGAGCTAGAGAAGGTAGCAGAGAAGAAGATTGAATGGCTTTGCAAAGCAAGTGAACTGCAACGCCTATTACAACTTATTCGCCAAGTTCATCCTTATGAAGAGGTGGCCTTTGACGTTTATGAGATGAAGCATCTTCACGAAGTTTATGGCTTAGGACGTTATGGAGAACTAGAAGCTTCTTTACCCTTTAATGCTTTTATAGAAAAAGTTAAAAAGGCTTTTCATATAGAAAAATTACGTAGCACGGTTTTACCCAATGAGCAGCCTATTTATCGCGTAGCTCTTTGTTCAGGGAGTGGGGCTTCCTTGATGCAAAAAGCTGCTAAAGTAGCGGATGTTTATATAACGGGCGATATGAAATTTCATGAAGCCCAAGAAGCCCAACGTTTAGGCCTTCCTGTTTTGGATGTGGGTCATTATGCTTCTGAAAATGGAGCCATGGCTTATTTAGGGCAAAAATTATCCGAAGCCTTTTCCGATTTGCAAGTAGATGTCTCTAAAGTGAATGCTGAGACATTGCATATACTCTAATAAGAGATGGGGGAAATATGATGATACAAACGATTAAAGTAACCTTAAAAAATGGTAAGCAATTAAGTTATGAAAAGCCAGTCACATTAAATGAGGTGGCAGAAGCTGTCAAAGATGATTATGCCTACCCCATTATGTTAGCTAAAACGCCCACAGGCTTTAAGGAGCTTTGCCAGGTAGTCAAAGAAGACCTCCATGATTTGGAATTTATAGACTTAAGTCAAAAGGATGGGATGCGTGTTTATCAACGTAGCGCCACTTTTTTACTTATTGTTGCGGCTAAACGCTTAAAGCCAGACTGTAATATTTATGTGAATCATCATATTACAGGAGGTTATTTTTGTGAATTTGAGGAACCTTCCGCCTATAAAGACACTTTTCTAGCTGAAGTTGAGGCAGAAATGAAAAAGATGGTAGAAGAAGCACATCCTATTACCAAATCCACTCTTCCCGTTGATGAAGCTTTAAAGCTTTTTGAAAGAGAAGGGATGTTAGATAAGAAGGAACTCTTTAAATATAGAAGAAGTTCTACTATTAATGTCTATGATTTAGATGGCTTTAAAAATTATTTTTATGGCTATATGCTAACTAATACAAGATGGATCACTCTCTTTAAATTAATCCCTTATGCCCATGGATTTATTTTACAATTTCCAAAAGAAGCTAATCCCTCTGTTTTAGCAGATTTTATACCTCAACCTAAGCTTTCAGAAGTATTTAGAGAATCTGAAAGATGGGCCAAGATTATGGATGTAGATGTTGTAGCTTCTCTTAATCAGGTGATTTCTCAAGGGAAGTCAGCAGATTTAATTCGTATTTCAGAAGCCTTACATGAAAAGAAGATTGCCCAGATTGCAGATAAAATAGCAGAGAAAGAAGCCATAAAGCTGGTCCTTATTGCAGGGCCTTCTTCCTCAGGCAAAACCACCTTTGCCCAACGCCTTTGTATCCAATTACGTGTGAATGGGATGAAGCCTCATGCCATTTCAATTGATAATTACTTTGTCAATCGGGAATTTACCCCTCGTGATGAGACAGGTGCTTATGATTTTGAGGCATTAGAGGCTATTGATATTACTTTGTTTAATGACCATATGAATCGACTTATTCAAGGTGAAGAAGTTGAAATCCCTACCTTTAACTTTGTAACAGGACAAAGAGAATACAAGGGGCATCGCATTCAGTTAGAAGCCGATGATATATTAGTAATAGAGGGCATTCATGGACTCAATGAAAAGCTTAGCTATGCGGTACCTAGAGAAAATAAATACAAGGTCTATGTAAGTTGCTTGACACAGCTTAATATTGATCATCATAACCGTATTCCTACCACGGATACGCGGTTAATACGTCGTATGATTCGAGATAATGAATACCGTGGGGCATCACCTGAGCGTACCATGGAGCTATGGAGTTCAGTAAGACGGGGCGAAAACAAAAATATTTTCCCTTTTCAAGAGGAAGCAGATGTCATATTTAATACCGTGCTTATTTATGAATTAGCTGTTTTAAAGCAAAAAGCAGAGGCCCTTTTATTCCGTGTGAGCCGTGAGTCACCTTATTACCCTGAAGCCAAACGGATGTTAAAGTTTTTTGAGTATTTCTTGGCTATGGATACCACGCCTATTCCTACTACATCTATTATTCGGGAGTTTATAGGAGGCAGTTCCTTGCATTGTTAATTGACAAATCGGCTATACTTATGCTATGGTAGAGAAGTTGTTAAGTAAGTCAGACAGTCGCACGTACCAGCTCGAAAGAGGGTACTTGAGGAACGTCCGGGCTCCATAGAGCAAGGTGCTGGATAACACCCAGTGGAGGCAACTTTAAGGATAGTGCAACAGAAATAAACCGCCTACTTCAGTAG